>NZ_CEXLVS010000427.1:0-1675 GCF_982684285.1 Salinicola sp.
CAGATAGTCAATCACGGCCTGTTGTATGGCTTTATCACTCTGGATGTGTTGTTGGGCATCGTCAGCTAATAAATGTTCGACTAATTCACTGACCGGTTGATAATTGGTTTCTTCCTGCTTGAATTTTACCAAATCATGATAGCGATCCGGATCCAAAAGACGTAAGCGGGCAAAATGGCTTTCCACGCCTAATTGCTCAGGTGTAGCGGTTAACAATAATAGTCCGTGAACTTTGCGCGCTAATCCCTCAATGGCAAGGTATGCTTTACTAGCTTGCTGTTCATTCCATTGCAAGTGATGCGCTTCATCAACAATCATCAAATCCCAACTCGCAGCTAATGCATCAGCATAAATAGCGGGATTTTCAGTCAACGAGGACAGACTACATAAAATTAATTGGGCACTTTCAAAGGGATTACCTTCATCACTCTCTACGATAGCGGCATGGCGTTCATCATCCATAATGGTAAATTGCAGATTAAAACGTCTTAACATTTCAACCAGCCATTGATGAACTAGACTATCCGGCACAATAATGATGGCTCGGCTAGCGCGGCCAGTAATCAATTGTTGATGCAAAATCAACCCCGCCTCTATCGTTTTTCCTAAGCCTACTTCATCAGCCAACAACACCCGTGGTGCGTATCGTTGTGCAACCTGATTGGCAATATACATCTGATGCGGTAAGGGTTGAACTCGGGCACCGGTTAAACCAAAGACCGGCGATTGTTGTAGTCGATGTTGATGCCCCAGTGTGGCCATGCGTAATTCAAACTGACTATTTTTATCAACTTGGCCGGCAAATAAACGGTCTTGAGGCTGACTAAACTGTACATGGCTGTTGAGGTCCATTTCATGAATACTGACCTCCTCCCCCGCTTCATCTAAACCTTGATAGACATAACATTCATTAAACTCATGCCTTTCAGAGATAGTAAAAACACGATCTTCATTCGTACTGACGGTATCACCGACCGGATAAATAACACGGCTTAATGGCGCAATATCTGCGGCATAGGTACGTTGTTCACCTACTGCTGGAAATAGCACTTCAATACGACGCCCTGAAATCTCCTTAATCAAACCAAGTCCAAGCTCTGCTTCGCTATTACTTACCCAACGTTGTCCAATTGCAAATAGTGTTTCTGACAAACTTTTCGCGCCTCTTAATTATTACTGTTATCGAATTTGACGAGCGCGAATAGTACGCCCTTTTACTTTGCCTTGTGCCAAATAATTCATCGCTTGGCGTAATGCAGTTCGCTCAACGGCCACATAACTCGACATATCAAAAATATCGATCTTGCCAATATCACTGGCAGCTAATCCTGCATCGCCGGTTAACGCACCTAAAATATCACCCGGTCTGACTTTATTTTTTCGTCCGGAATCCAGTTGTATAGTCACCATGGCGGCTTGTAAGCTGAAGCCAGGATCGCGATCTAATGATTCAGAAACATCACAACGACAAGGTTTTTTCTGATAATTTTCTATCGCATTAACACGATTTTGTTCTGATGCGGTGAAAATACTTAAGGCATGGCCTTTTTCTCCGGCACGTCCCGTACGGCCTATTCTGTGCACATAGATTTCAGGGTCACGTGGCAGTTCATAATTAATAACCGCTTGCAGTGATTTAATATCCAAACCACGTGCAGCTACATCAGTAGCAACC
>NZ_CEXLVS010000428.1:0-1653 GCF_982684285.1 Salinicola sp.
ACCCACATCAAGATGTTCTCTTACCGGTGAGCGAGCTAAGGGATTTATCGGTTTCCCATGTAAGGGCACTCGTTCACTAACATTAAGTGGGCCTTTACCATCCAAGGGTTTACACGCACCATCAACCACACGGCCTAATAAGGCCTCACCAACCGGCACTTGCGAATCACTACGTATTGGCCGCACCCGCGCATTGGGCACGAGGCCTCGAATATCGCCGGTCGGCATTAAATATAAGGTTTCACCAGAAAAGCCTACCACTTCCGCTTCTATCGGTGGGCCACTGATGCCATGCACTTCACAGCGACTACCGACTGGGGCTTGAAAACCAACTGCTTCCAAGGTTAAACCGACCATGCGGGTTAATCGACCTTCTATCGGTAAAATTTCTGTTGGATTGTCATCCAATCGCTGTTGGTATTCTTTTAAGCGTGCGCGCCAAGCCGCAGTGCGTTCAGCCTGAACGGGGTTAGGCTCATTCTGAGCTGTCATCACTGCGTTCCTCACCCAACAACTTATTAATAAC
Organism: Salinicola sp.; assembly: GCF_982684285.1. Lineage (NCBI taxonomy): Bacteria > Pseudomonadati > Pseudomonadota > Gammaproteobacteria > Oceanospirillales > Halomonadaceae > Salinicola > Salinicola sp. The sequence continues at coordinate 527 of NZ_CEXLVS010000428.1, forward strand.
GCTGGCTAAGCGGGCTTCGACCGTAGCATCGACGGTGGTATCGGCGGTTTCTAATCGCAGACCTCCGCGTGTTAACACAGGATCGTCTATCCACTGCCAATTCTCATCGCCTTGTTCAACCGACAAACCTTTTTTAACCAATTCTATATCTTGTGGGTGCAAAAAGATCTTTAATTTACGGTCATTGATCGGTAATACGGCTAAAGCCGCCCTCATTGCACCAATCACATGTTCGGGTTCGGCTCTTAGTTCGCGCCGTACTAATTGCCGAGTCATGGTGATAACCATGTTCATCAAGTCATTTTCGACTTGTTGATCCAAATCTAACAAAGGTGTGTTTAAGGCGGTGATGATTTGATTTAACACGGTCAGCTTCTGGGCAATTTCTTGTTTGCCTGTTTCTAGACCGGCTTTATAACCGGCTTCACTGCCTTGTTCAAAGCCAGTTTTAAACCCTTCTTCTTGGGCTTCTTTTTGCAGTTTTTCGATGGCTTGCACGGTCATCATCGAATGATCATCGTCTTCAAGATCACTGACCGACACCATGCGAGGTGCTTCCCAACGTTGATACGCCGAGGCTATTTCTTCCGACGATAAAACGTCTGCTTGTGCGGTTTCTACCACATCATCAGACGAAATCATCTCCAGCACCTCCGCCTAACATGATTTCACCTTTGTCAGATAAAATACGGGCTGCGGTTAATATTGTTTTCTGTGCTGCTTCAACATCACTAACACGAACCGGTCCCATTGCTTCAAGATCATCACGCATCATTTCAGCTGCACGCTGAGACATATTGCTTAGGAATTTCTCTTTCAATACGTCATCAGCCCCTTTTAATGCCAGTTGCAGTTGATCCGTTTGCACTTCTCGCATTAAGGTTTGGAAGCCACGATCATCAACATCCACTAGGTTCTCAAATACAAACATCAGATCTTCAATATTTTGACCGATATCGGGTTCCTGTTCTTTTATTTTTTCCATAATCGCGGCCTCAGCACTACCTTCAACAAAGTTGAGAATATCCGCCGCTGTTTTTAGGCCGCCCACCATGGTGCTCTGGCCACCCTGCTTGCCACTGAATTGTTTTTCCAGAATCTCATTCAATTCTGATAACGCCGTCGGT
>NZ_CEXLVS010000429.1:0-1635 GCF_982684285.1 Salinicola sp.
TAAGCCCGTTAAAGGTCTGGATGTACTTAATCATACTGTTACTAAGGCCTTAGAAAGATCGGCGGAGCTCATCGAACAGCAACACGATGCTCTGGAATTTGAAGAGCAAGTTCGCATTAAAACCCGAGAGCTTGAGAAGGAATTTCTGGATAGCATTATTAATGGTGTCGCAGATCCGCTGTTTGTAAAAGATGAAGAACACCGCTGGACAGTATTAAATGATGCTTTTTGCCAAATGTTAGGTAAACCACGGATCGAGTTACTTGGCAAAACAGATTATGATTATTTCCCTAAAGAACAAGCAGATAGTTATCGGCGTCGAGATGAAATTGTTCTTAGCTCAACGGATGTCGATGTCGATGAAGGAGAATTTTCGACCGGTGATAATGCGACTCGGCAAATTTCAACCAGTAAAATTTCATTTATTAATCCCACGACGGGCAATCGAAATTTAGTAGGAACGATACGAGATATCACCGAACAAAAACGAGCAGAGCAGGCGTTACGTCGTAGTCAGAAAATGGATGCAGTGGGTCAATTGACGGGGGGGATTGCCCATGATTTCAATAATATATTAGGCATCATTCTCGGTAATATCAGTTTACTTAGCCCTTTAGTAGCCAATAACATTCAGGCGAGAAAACGTGTAGAAGCGATTGAAAAATCGGCCCAGCGTGCAGCAGATTTAACGAAACAATTACTTGGTTTTTCTCGTCAACAAGCGGCTCAAGTTGTCACCACCGACATCAATCGTTTAATTGAAGATATGAATAATTTGGTAGGCCGTTCTGTGACTCCGGAAGTGTCGATAGAGCATCACTTTACTAATGATTTATGGCTGACTGAACTCGATCCTGGCGATTTTGAAGATGCATTAATGAACTTAATTATTAATGCACGAGATGCCATGGAGGGTGGTGGACAAATAATGATAGAAACCAATAATATTACACTTGATGATGCCTTTTGCAGTCACACTTCAGAGCTCAGTCCGGGAGATTATATTCAGGTGGCGGTAACAGATTCAGGTTCAGGGATTTCACATGAGGATCAAGAGAGAATTTTTGAACCTTTCTTCAGTACTAAACCGAGAGGAAAGGGAACAGGTCTTGGCTTGGCCATGGTATTTGGTTTTGTTAAACGCTCCAAAGGCCATATTAATCTTTATTCAGAGCTAGGGATCGGCACGACATTTAGACTGTACTTACCCAGATCGGCAGCCGCAGACGTGGTTGAACAGCGACAGTCTAAAACTCAAGAAACTGAATTGCCTTGGGGAAATGAAACCATTTTACTGGTTGATGATGAAATGGAGTTATTAGCGCTGGCGAAAGATATTTTGACTAGTTTGGGTTATGTCGTATTGTCAGCGACCAACGGTAAAGAAGCGATGGCGCATTTGGCCCAAAACACGGATATTGCTTTGTTATTTACCGATGTGGGGATGCCGGGCGGAATGAGTGGTTATGAATTGGCTGAATTGGCAACGGTTAGCCATCCTAAACTGGGTGTTTTACTGACCTCTGGTTACACCGATAAAGCGTTAGCTCATAGTGGGATGGAACGATTCATTGGGCAGTTAATTACTAAGCCTTATACTCAAGCTGAATTAGCTCATCGCATTAGATCGGTGTT
>NZ_CEXLVS010000430.1:0-1622 GCF_982684285.1 Salinicola sp.
AGTATGAATTAGTCCATAGTTTAACGAATAGGGTCTGTAAAATGCAGTATAAAATGATGATTGCACTAGCTTTTATTTTTAGCTCGACCGGCCACGCTGAAGAAATTGAACGTTCAATCATTACCAGCTGTGCTTATCAGGCGGGCACGGCACGTGAAATTCAAACTATTCGTCAAACAGAAGGCGATGATTGGGAGCAGTTTGAGCAGAAGATAATGAAGATTTATGGGGATAGTCAGGGACGTAGTGATTTGCTTGCAATAGCTAAACGTGTTTATTTTCAGCCAACAACTACGCCACCGGACGAGGTCTACGGTGATATTTTTAAAGCATGTCATGAAAGGGCAAGTGGGACTGAATCAGTGTACTAGTACGATAGTTTGATTTGATATGGCGACGTTAAGCCATGCAAACGGTGACACTTTTAGGCAATTCAAGCTGAAGCAACCCAGAGTAGGGTTGCTTCATACATTAGTTTGAATGTGATTAACGTAATGTTCGGCCAAACATGTTCAACGCTAACTGATAGCCTAATTGAGCTGTTTGTGCATCATAACGACCACCATCACCTTCATCACGCATAAAGGCATGTTCAGCGTTAAACTCATGCCAGGTGAATCGAATATCGGTCTCATTTAATTCAGTGTAAATTTTAGCCAGACCTTCTTTGGGTACATGGTTATCCTGCTTGCCCCAAATCATCAATAACTCACCTTTGATGTCGTCGAGACGTTCCATGCTGTGTTGGCCAGGTTTATTAGGAATGTTTTGAATATGTAAGTCAGTGGCATAAAAACAGGCTGTGCCTTTTACTTCTGGTTGTAATGCAGCACGAAATGCCAAATGACCACCAATACAATAGCCCATCGCACCGATATGACCATTGCTCCATGTTTGTTGTTTAGCAAAGTCGATTAACGCCACATTGTCAGTGTCATAACTTTGCACATCCTTGGCTTCTTTATCGGCATTACCTTTTTCACGACCGGCATCGTCATAACCTAATACGGTGCCGATTGGATTTAACTCATGAAACACTTCAGGGACTAACACTGCATAACCGTGACTAGCGATAGTTTTGGCCGCACGTTCAATAGGGCCAGTTTGTTGGAAAATTTCTGAATAAAATAAAACAGTAGGGAAACTGCCTTCACCAACAGGGCGGTGAATATAGGTACGCATCACACCTGTTGGGGTATCAAGATCGGCAATATGGCTCTGAACTTTCATGTTTCTCTCGTTTAGTCGTTAGTTAAATAAAGGCGCTATTGTACAATGCTTCGGACCATTCATCATGGCTTGAACAGGTTCGGATTATGATTAAGTTTTTATCTAATGGAAAAAATATGTTGGCTTTCTCAAGCGGCACCTTTTTCGATGATAAAGATCAGCTCATTGTCTGTTTCAGTTGTATCAATCAATGGGTTTTCAGACATTACACAATAAACAGGTATATCTATAAAGGCACCACGATCTGTAGCAATCACCCGTAATCGTTCTCCTAGCTGCATGGTTGAGAGTACGTTTTTTGTTTTTAACAAAGGGAGAGGGCAGTTAAGACCTGATGTATCAAGCTCGGTATCAAAGTGGGACATCGTGCAATTAAGTGCTTCTAGTTAGTT
>NZ_CEXLVS010000431.1:0-1617 GCF_982684285.1 Salinicola sp.
GCACCCGATTTTACTGCAGCTGCAGTTATGCCTGATAACAGCATTAACGAAGAGTTTTCATTATCTGATTATAAAGGTCAATACGTCGTTTTATTCTTTTACCCATTAGATTTTACTTTCGTTTGCCCATCAGAAATCATTGCTCATCATCACCGTGTAGCGGAATTCAAAAAACGTGGTGTTCAAGTGATTGGTGTTTCTATCGATTCACAGTTTACCCATCTAGCATGGCGTAATACTGCGGTAAAAGATGGTGGTATCGGCCAAATTGATTTCCCATTGGTTGCTGATATCCAACATGAAATTGTTGAAGCATATGGTGTTAAGCACCCAGCTGGTATTGCGTTACGTGGTTCTTTCTTGATTGATAAAGAAGGTATTGTTCGTCACCAAGTCGTTAACGATCTGCCATTAGGTCGTGAAGTAGATGAAATGTTGCGTTTAGTTGATGCATTACAATTTACTGAAGAGCATGGCGAAGTATGTCCAGCTGGTTGGCAAAAAGGTGATGAAGGTATGAAACCTGATGCAGCGGGTGTTGCAGATTACTTAGCTAAGAATGCAGACAAACTATAATTAGTTTTAGCAATACTTAGATACAAAAATGCCCCGGAGTCCGGGGCATTTTTTTGCCTAATAACAAACTAGGCAGAGGATAAGTCAGCGGTAGTTAAACGCGATTCTTTTCTCTAATTTCAGCCAGTGTTTTGCAGTCGATACATAATGTAGCCGTAGGCCGAGCTTCAAGACGGCGAATACCAATCTCGACACCGCATGCCTCACAGTAGCCGTAATCACCTTTTTCTAGATCAACTAAAGACTCTTCAATTTTTTTGATTAGCTTGCGTTCACGATCACGTGTACGAAGTTCGAGAGTAAACTCTTCTTCTTGAGTTGCGCGGTCATTGGGGTCCGGAAAGTTAGCAGCATCATCTTGCATGTGATGTACAGTACGATCGACTTCGGCCATTAAGTTTGCTTTCCAGCTTTCTAGGATGCCACGGAAGTGTAGGTTCTGATCCGTATCCATGTATTCTTCCCCTTGTTTCTCAACATAGGGGACGAATTTAGCATCACGTTGTGTTGAATCCATGTCGCAAAACCTCTTAACAATTGAAAATTTAAGGCCGCATCTATACCAGACGTAACCTTGATGTGCAAAAAATTAACTTCTATTTTATATTATTTTTGGAGTAAAAAACGAGCAATGAAGCAATTAAAAGCAGTAATTTTTGATGTTGATGGCACTCTAGCTGAAACTGAGCGTGATGGACACCGAATTGCCTTCAATAAAGCATTTGAACAACACCAATTAGATTGGTATTGGGATGAAGCCTTATATGGTGAATTGCTAGCTGTAACAGGCGGTAAGGAACGTATTAGATATTATTTATCGGACTTTAATACCGGTTTTGAGTTTGCCGGTGACCTGACTGAACTTATTAAAGAATTACATACCTCAAAAACCAAACATTACGTCGCGCTATTAGAAAACAAAACGATTACTTTGCGTCCCGGCGTTGTTCGGCTGATAAATGAGCTGCGAAACAGTAATTTGCGCATGGCTATTGCGACCACAACCACACCTGAAAATGTCACCGCATAAATCAAAAGTAC
>NZ_CEXLVS010000432.1:0-1611 GCF_982684285.1 Salinicola sp.
AACTTGAGTTTGTGCATATCAATGACATCCAAGGTGGTGCTGACTGCCACGCTCACTTGATCGAGTTCGATACCGTGCATGGTCGTTGGGGTGCAGAGAAGTCTATTTCTGCTTCAGAAGATCACATTTCAATTGATGGCCAAACTATCAGCTTTAGCCAACACGCCACTCCTGCTGAAGTGAACTGGCAAGAGCTGGGTATTGATCTCGTTTTGGAATGCAGCGGCAAGTTTAAGTCTGAAGATGAGTTGCAAGCTTACTTCGACCAAGGTGTTAAAAAGGTTTTAGTGTCAGCACCTTGTCCTGATCCTGCTTTAAACATTGTTTATGGCGTTAACCATGAGCTTTACGACCCTGCTCAACACAATATTGTTACAGCCGCTTCTTGTACCACTAACTGCCTAGCACCATTGGTCAAAGTGATGCATGAAAACATCGGCATCAAACATGGCACCATGACCACCATCCATAACATTACTAATACCCAAACGATCGTCGATAAAGGTCATAAAGACCTGCGCCGTGCTCGAGCCAGCAGCAACTCGTTAATCCCAACCACTACCGGTTCAGCTAAGGCAATCACCAAAATCTTCCCTGAACTAGAAGGTAAGTTAAACGGCCTAGCAGTGCGTATACCGTTATTAAACGGTTCTCTCACTGACTTTGTCTTTGAAGCTAACCGACCGACGGATGCTGAGGAAGTTAACGCCTTATTTCAACAAGCTGCTGACAATAACTTAAAAGATATTTTAGGTTATGAAACCCGTCCTCTAGTGTCGGCTGATTACACTAATGATGCCCGCTCAAGCATTGTTGATGCACCGTCAACGATGGTGATTAACGACACCCAAGTGAAAATCCTAGCGTGGTATGACAATGAATGGGGTTATGTGAATCGCATGATTGATATTGCCCATATGTTGGCGAAGTCTTTATAACCATGAACAACAACAGTTCTAGTCTAAAAAACTATGCTGTTATTACCTTAGGCTATTGGGGCTTTACGCTAACTGACGGTGCGATCAGGATGCTGGTGGTATTGTATTTCCACCAGCTAGGCTATTCACCGCTTGCCATCGCCAGCTTATTTTTGTTTTATGAGTTTTTTGGCATTGTGACCAACCTTGTTGGCGGTTGGTTAGGCTCACGTATCGGCCTGAACAATACCATGCATATTGGCATGATCATGCAGGTCGTCGCCTTAATGATGCTGACGGTGCCAGTCGAATACCTGACCGTTATTTATGTGATGGCAGCACAAGCCTTATCCGGCATCGCCAAAGATCTCAACAAAATGAGTGCCAAGGCCAGCGTCAAACTATTTCTACCCAGTGATGACAGTCAACAATCATCAAAAACCTTATTTAAATGGGTTGCCGTCCTCACTGGCTCTAAAAACACCTTAAAAGGCATCGGCTATTTTTTAGGTGGTTTATTGCTCGCTATCTATGGTTTTCAAGATGCGTTATACATCTTGGCAGGCAGTTTATTTGCCGTGTTAGTTTTAACTTGGCTGTTTTTACCAACCGATCTTGGCAAAAGTAAAAACAAAGCCAAATTCAGCCAACTATTTTCTAATACATCTGCCATCAACTGGTTATCCGCTGCCCG
>NZ_CEXLVS010000433.1:0-1603 GCF_982684285.1 Salinicola sp.
ACGATGTTCATTGGGGATCTCCAATCCCACAACCGGCTTGCCAGGAATGACTTCAACAATACGCACGCTACTCACCGACAAGGCACGCGCCAAATCTTTCGCCAAACCACTAATGCGGCTGACTTTGATTCCCGGGGCGGGCTGTAATTCAAATCGAGTAACGACCGGGCCAGGCTGCACTTCAACCACCTGCACCTCAACCCCAAAATCTTTTAATTTCAGTTCCACTTGGCGAGACAAGGCTTGTAAGACGTCTTCACTGTAGCCACCAATACTGGCTTGTGGCATATCCAGCAAGGCCAAAGCAGGCATGCCCTGATCTTCTGAGTTTTCAAACAGTGGAACTTGTCGCTCTTTTTCTTCACGTTTGCTCGGCTCAATCTTTTGTAATACCGGTTCAACGCGCACTTTTTTACGGTCTTTTATTTTGTCATTTTGTTCACGAAAGCTATGCTCGCGTTGTTGGCGTGCATGTCTCGCTAATAGGTTCACTTTAAACTCTCGTAACCAACGGGCTGCATAAGTCATTACTAACATCGCAACAGCGCCCAAACGATCGATCACCATTAACCATGACAGGCCGGTGAATAGGGTCACTCCGGTTAATAAAATGGCCAGTAATAATAAGGCGGTGCCTGCAGCGCCAAAGACAGCTTCAAAACCATGACCAACCACTTCCCCTAACACACCTCCCGCACCCAAGGGCAGTATGTCAGCGAAAGAAATAAGGCTTAATGTCGATAAACCACTGGCCGAAGCGACTGCCATTAACAGACCTACGGCTTTGATTACCCAAAAATGTATCGCACTTTCAGTATCCGCTGTCTTACCCCAGCTAAATAATAACCCGCCACTGAATGCCAACATCAACGGTGATAAATAAGCGGGGAAACCAAAGCCATATAACAAGGCATCGGCTAACCAAGCCCCCACTATTCCGCCTAGATTGACGATAAGATCATCTGTTCCGGTTGTTGACCAACCCGGATCTGCGGGTTGATATGACCATAATGACAATAACAAGTAGCCAGCCAAGGCCAAAGCCAAAATCAGTGCAGCCTCACGTAAACGAAAACTCACTGCGCCCGACGTGGCTTGTCGCTTCTCTTTATCGATCACTCGTGTTGCCTGTGCCAATGTAATAATCCCAGTAACGCCAACATATTAACGGCTGATTTTAACACAGCTTTTCAACGGTAACGCTTTACCAAATTATCATCGGTAGGTACCCTAAAAACAATTATTAAAATTCGCCTTGGAGATTATCGATTATGGCCGACAGTAAACACTGCCGATTACTTATTCTTGGTTCAGGTCCTGCAGGCTACACTGCAGCTGTTTATGCCGCACGTGCTGCGCTTGATCCCGTTCTTGTTACGGGTATCGAACAAGGTGGCCAATTAACCACCACCACGGATGTAGATAACTGGCCCGGCGATGATGCCGGTGTGCAAGGTCCAGAGTTGATGCAACGTATGCAACGTCACGCTGAACGTTTTGGTACTGAGATTATATTTGACCATATTCACACCGCCGATCTGAGTCAACGTCCCTTTAAACTCATTGGCGATAGTGGCGAATATACCGCTGACGCGCTGATTAT
>NZ_CEXLVS010000434.1:0-1583 GCF_982684285.1 Salinicola sp.
CCCTCATTATTTGAACGTATGGTGGTGATGATCACGCAAATGGTGTTTTATAACTTTTACTTTTTTCTCTATTTGTTTTCACCCAAAACAGCCCACCGGGTGGTAGGGTACTTTGAAGAAGAAGCCGTGCGTAGTTATACCCTTTATTTAGATGAACTTGATGCTGGAAAACTTGAAAATGTGCCCGCACCAGAACTGGCCATCGACTATTGGCATTTAGCCCAAGATGCGACCCTTAGGGACGTCATCATTGCTGTACGAGCCGATGAGGCCGAACACCGAGACGTTAATCACCAATATGCTGATTCAATGTAATAATTAAATGGGCGCGTCTATTATTTTAATAGAAGCGCTTTAATTAGAGCCAATCTACCTCTTCATCTGTAGATGACGTTTAAAACGTCGTTTTTCCAGATAATTTATCCGTCGACATTGATCACAGCTTGACTCGTTTAAGTCTTAAGGCATTAGCTATCACCGACACTGAGCTGAGGCTCATGGCTGCCGCCGCGATCATCGGCGATAACAATAAACCAAATACGGGATATAACACACCGGCAGCAACAGGCACCCCCAATACGTTATAGATAAAAGCAAAGAACAAATTCTGGCGAATATTACCCATGGTGGCGCGACTTAAACGTATCGCTTTGACGATACCGGTTAAATCACCTTTTACCAGTGTGACCCCCGCACTTTCTATCGCTACATCTGTTCCAGTCCCCATCGCTATGCCAACACTTGCCTGCGCCAGAGCAGGAGCATCGTTAATGCCATCACCCGCCATAGCGACAACTTTTCCTTCAGCTTGTAGTTGTTTGACAATAGCGGCTTTTTGTTCGGGTAGTACGTCGGCTTGCACCTGATCAATAGCCAGTTTTCTCGCTACCGCCATGGCAGTAATATGATTGTCGCCGGTGAGCATGACGATGGTAATGCCTTCAGTGTGCAATGCTTCAATCGCTTTTGCTGTTGATGCTTTCACTGGATCGGCAACGCCAATGAGTCCGGCGGCCTGACCATCAATACTCAGCAACATAACAGTCTGACCTTCTGTTCTCAGTTGGTCTGCTTTTGAAGTCAATAATGTCGCATCGACGTTCAGGCTTTGCAGAAGTGCTAAATTACCCAGTGCGATGTGATGATTATCGACCTTGCCGGTTACACCTTTGCCGGTAATAGAGGCAAAGTCAGCCGTTTGACTGAGGGGAATATCACGATCCTGAGCCCCCGTTACAATCGCTTCAGCTAAGGGGTGTTCGCTGGCCCGTTCGACACTGGCGGCAAGTTTTAATACTTCTTGTTCGCTAAATCCTGCGTAGGCTTCAACTGTCACTAAGCTAGGTTTACCTTCAGTTAATGTGCCTGTTTTATCGACCACCAAGGTGTCTACTTTTTCCAAGATTTCAAGCGCTTCGGCATTTTTTATCAACACACCGTTAAGTGCTCCACGTCCCGTACCAACCATAATGGACATAGGTGTAGCCAAACCTAGGGCGCAGGGACAGGCAATGATCAATACGGCAACCGCACTTACAATGGCATGAGTGATTTTAGGTTCGGGTCCCCAGACTGTCCAGACG
>NZ_CEXLVS010000435.1:0-1567 GCF_982684285.1 Salinicola sp.
AAAGAGCCATCCATCATCACCGAGCTAAAGCCTGATTGAATGGAGCGAGTACACACCGCGGGTTCAGAGCCATGATCTTGATGCATTACCACAGGAATATGAGGATATTGCTCAATTGCAGCCAGAATTAGATGACGCAGGAACGGTTCACCTGCATAATTACGCGCACCTGCAGAGCCTTGCATGATAACGGGACTATCCGTTGCATCTGCAGCTTGCATAATCGCTTGGACTTGTTCCAAATTATTGACATTAAATGCAGGAATAGCAAAGTCATGTTCTGCTGCATAATCTAATAATTGTCGCATTGATACTAAAGCCATATATCTACCTTTATAGTTATTGTCTTTGGTCAATTATGAGTATTGAAACCGCGTATGTTTCTACGCTGTTTAGTTGTTGACCAAAAATCGATCTTACGAATTGCTTCTCGTATCTTGTTCGATGAGATGAGCAAATGCAGCCAGTGTAGGTAAGTTTAGCTATAAATAAAACTCACGTATTTTTATTGTAGAGATAAGCAAGTCTTATATGACAAAATACAAAGTGAGACAAACTCCTTAATTTGATCATGAATTAACCGCTGGAATAAGCAGAAGCTAAAACCATTCAAGCCGCTGTTTTTACTTGGAATGTTTGACGAAGTCTTGCATGTAAAACATCAGAAATTGAGTAAATGCAAAAATAAAGATGAAAGGGCTCTTGGTTTACTGGAATTCAAATAAAAAACCCACAAACATAGTGACGGATTTGAACAACAATCAAAAACTTGATGGAAATATGTTGGTATTTTTCCGGCCATAATGGTGATGGCATAGGTACGAATTTAGCTCATTCCAAAAAGCCTGCTAGACTCATATACTCCCTTTAAATACGACTTGAATAAATTCTATTTATTATGCCGCAACAGCAAACAAAGTCATTTTCAGTTAACTTGTTTCCTTCATCAACGATTTGTCTAGAAACAATTGATGAATGGTTGATGGATGTTTTTGATGTCAGGGTGACATCATATTTTGATGATAAATCGGTAATGCCAGATGAGTCCGAGCAGCTTATTTATGAATTGGCTTGGCGAGGACAGCAGTTAGTCAATGTCTTTTTACAGTTTGCCAATATACCCGCCTTTTATTCTAAAAAAGCAATTCAAGTCCATAAAGATAAAAGCCAAAAGATACACCTTACTCTCTCTGTAGCAGAGATCGAAATAACGAATCCGAATGCCTACACAATTGCCATTCGCTCAGCGTTTGAAACGCTTCAATGGATCACCACTAAAGAAAAAAGCCCGGAAAACATTCTGCAGCTTTATAGCGATGTTGAGAGGAAAAGTCGTATTCTACTAAAGCGTTTTTTTTCCGGTGGAAAATCGACACTGCCAATTTTAAAAGCTGCTTATGATAGGAACATTCCATTTATTCATTTAGGCAGTGGTGTGTATCAGCTCGGATGGGGGCAATATTCACATCAATTGTCACGAAGTACGACAGAAACAGACTCGGCAATAGGGGCAAGAACAGCACAAGATAAGGCTAAATCAGCGATATTACTGAAAATGGCTGGATTG
>NZ_CEXLVS010000436.1:0-1531 GCF_982684285.1 Salinicola sp.
CCGGCGCATATTATTGATGGTCGGGTACAACATGCGGTGTTATTGGAAATGTTTACCGATGAAGGGGTCGGCACATTAATTCGGGGGGGCGGACGATGAGCGAACAAGAAAAACAAACGCGAGCAGAAAAGAAAAGTTCTCGCCGACAAGCAATATTGGAAGCGTTAGCAAGGGAATTGGAGCAAAATCCAGGTGAACGCATCACAACTGCGCAACTTGCCAAAGGTTTGGGGGTATCAGAAGCTGCCTTGTATCGTCATTTTCCAAGCAAAGCGTGCATGTTTGAAGGCTTAATCGAATTTGCCGAAGATACAATTTTCGGTTTGGTTGGCAAAATCCTTGAAGATGATCATAATACCGTCACCCGATGTGAAAAGATTATTACCTTACTGTTAGGCTTTAGTGCTAAAAACCCCGGTATAAGTAGTATATTAGTGGGTACGGCATTAACGGGTGAAACTGAGCGATTGCACCTGCGAGTTAACCAATTTTTTGAACGATTGGAAACGCAATTTAGACAAATTTTACGCGAGCGTGAATTAACCTTAACCGAAGCGGGTGGTCGGCCGGTTAATGAAACGGCAAACTTATTACTCATCGTCATCGAAGGACATATGCAACAATTTGTTCGCACTGGTTTTCGACAATCACCACTGACGGGCTGGGAAAAGCAGTGGCAATTATTGGCGACCATAATGAAGGTATATGCATGATTAATGTTGTGATTATTGGAAGTGATATCGATGCTGAAAAGCAATTGCTTGCGCAGCATAACGATATGAATGTCACCGATGTTAAACCGACCACGATTGAAATCACGGTAGCGCAAGTAGGTTTATTTCAACCCGATATCTTTATTTTGAAAAATGATGAACAAAACATCAGTGTGGATATGCTTTGCCACTTTTTAAGCAAAAGCTACCCTGATGCCCAAACCTTATTTTTAACAGACGAAGCACCGACCTTTGAAATGTTACAAGATTCTGGTTTTAAAGCGCGCGGTTATATTACTGCAACTCAACATGAAAAATTAGCGAAAGCCGTGAGAGTGGTACATGATGGCGAAGCTTGGTTGCCCCGAACCTTAGTGGCTGAAATGCTAAATCGTTTTTCTTCTGCTTTTTACCGCAGTGATGCAGCATGATTTTCTAGACTTAGTTTAATCATCCAGAATTTAAAAAAAGCCCCAGATAACTGGGGCTTTTTTTTGCGACAGTGTTTTATTTTTGCTGAAACACTGGTACGGAATCTGCCTTGATATTGACGTTGATGGATGATTATCAAGATTTGGACACACTTTATGCTGGATTGAAAGTAGCTAAAGTTGATGAATAACGAAAAATTGCTATTTTAATTTCAATCACTTATGGTAATTCACTGACAGTGGCACTTCATCTTGGGATGACAAAAATAATAATTGAGGAGAGCAAGCCGTGGCTATAGAAATGGGCATTATAAAAACACTTATTGGTACAGCTTTCGCAACGGCGATAGATGGATCGCAGCGCAGTTTGCAAGCCGGCGATCGTAT
>NZ_CEXLVS010000437.1:0-1524 GCF_982684285.1 Salinicola sp.
CCGTGATGAAACAGAAACAGATCTATTTGGTGAGCAAGCTGTTTTATGTGGTGGTATGGTTGAATTGGTTAAAGCTGGTTTCGAAACATTAACAGAAGCCGGTTATGCACCAGAAATGGCTTATTTTGAATGTTTGCATGAATTGAAATTGATTGTCGATCTTATGTATGAAGGCGTTATCGCTAACATGAACTACTCAATTTCTAACAATGCTGAATACGGTGAGTATGTTACTGGTCCTAAAATCATTAACGAAGAAAGTCGTTGGGCGATGCGTGAAGCATTGAAAAACATTCAAGAAGGTAAATATGCAAAACAATTTATCTTGGAAGGCCAATCTGGTTACCCAGAAATGACCTCTATGCGTCATATCAATGCAGAACATCCAATTGAGATAACGGGTGCTAAATTGCGTAAAATGATGCCTTGGATTGAAAAGATTGTTGATAAGTCTAAAAACTAATTAATAATAGAGCTAAAAACAGGCGGGGACAGGTGTGAAACATCTGTCCCCGTTTTTGTTTCTGCTATGATAATTTGCATATTTATAGGCTAATGGAATTTAATGATGGATAGTGAAAAACACAAAAGTCGAGGCATATACTTATTGCCCAACTTATTTACTACGGCGGGTTTGTTTGCTGGTTTTTATGCCATTGTTTCCGCTATTCGTGGTGATTTTGAATCGGCAGCTATCGCCATTTTTGTGGCAATGGTGATGGATGGTTTGGATGGTCGTATTGCACGTATGACGAATACGCAAAGTGCCTTTGGTGCTGAGTACGATAGTTTGGCAGATATGGTGTCGTTTGGTTTAGCGCCAGCATTAGTGGTTTTTCAATGGTCATTATTGGATATGGGCAAGTTTGGCTGGATGGTTGCCTTTGTCTATACAGCCTGTGCCGCCTTACGCTTAGCACGCTTTAATACTCAAATTGGTATTGAAGATAAACGCTACTTTCAAGGGCTACCTAGTCCGGCTGCGGCGGCCTCTCTTGCCGGCTGGGTTTGGTTAGGCTCAACAAATAGCATTGATGCTTCTGTGTTGACGGCTATTGCCTTACCACTGACCTTTGCATGTGGCATCTTAATGGTGAGTACTGTACGTTATCACAGTTTAAAAGAGCTGGACTTGCGCGGTAAAGTTCCATTTGTTGTCTTGCTGGTAATCGTATTGATTATCGCGTTAATTGCTAACGATCCGCCTATTGTTTTGTTCACTGCATTTTTTATCTATGCTTTATCTGGCCCCATTTTTACCTTGATAAAAATACGTCAACGGCGTTCAGAACGACAACAAGTTAAGTAAGAAACTTGGCAAGAATACAAATTCAGCCTAGAATTACCCGCTATGGACATGATTCGCACAAAATTAACATTAAAAACTGCTGGGTTTTCACAGCAGTGTTTTGTTGCGCCTATCTTTTGTTCATCACTCCTGCTACGACTGCCCTAGAGGCATACAGACTTAGCACAACTTAATCAGTTTAAGACTGATAAACCCCTATTTTATAAAATCTAGTC
>NZ_CEXLVS010000438.1:0-1516 GCF_982684285.1 Salinicola sp.
TTTCTCGCCACCCTTGCGTTCTAATGCCCGTTGATAAAAAACATCAAATTTTTTCATTATTAATTATCCTGTCAATAACCAACAGAAGAGTCTACTGTTAATTATCAGATAATAAAATCTTCACCTCTTTGAACGCCACATCACGAAGTGGAATGATCGACGTATACTCAGAATTAGTAAAAGCCATTTCAGCCATATCCCGCGAAGGAAACTCCACTACAAACACCACATGAGGTGTCTCGCCCTGGCCTAAATTGCCATCAATGACATATTTCCCTAATAACTTACCGCCATGAGCTTGACCATTAGCATTTGAACGTTGCGAATACTCTTTAAACTCCAATGTATTTTGGCCACCTTTATTAAATGTGCCTTGTAATACAGCAATACAAGGTGATTCTGAACTTGTTTCCGTCTCCATATTAAGCCGCCTTTTTACTCGCGATACTGCTATCGATAAGTGGTCTAAGAACATTGCCTGTTTCAACACGAGTTTTTAATGCTGCCAAAGCTTGCGGCAAACTTGTTTCAAGTTTTGAACGCATGATGAGATTATGCATGATCTTGCCAAACAGGCCAAATCGAAGCTCATAAGCAAACGTCACAGTTAATCGCGTGACATTCTTACCTGGGCTTGTTAACCACCAGCAACTAAAGGCTTGATCTAAAGGGCCTAAGGGACTAACGTCATAAACAAAACCTGAGCCGTTATGCCATTGAGTGATATATTCATCGATTTCACCAAAGCCTTCTAAGAAACAATGGCGGCCAGCACCCACACATTCAGATCCCGTGCCGATTGCATAAGACTCTTTTACGCTAGGCACCCAGCTATAGACATTGGCAAAATCTTTTAATACCTCCCATACTTTTTCTTGTGGTGCAAAAATATCGATTGATGTAGAGAGTTGATATTTTCCTGTCAGTGTTGGTTGTTTCATCTTTCATCTCCGGTTGAATTAATTGCATTTGGTTAACCGAAGTCTAGGTGATGAAGAGTGGTGCGGTAATTCGCAATATATGCAAGTTAGCGGTGCAAAAACTATCCATGAACAGTTATTATGATCTTTGCTAAAGTTTCTTATCGATAGCTTGAAACGACTATTGACGGTATAAAACTGACTACAACGCTAAGGTGATAAAGTGAATTGGGATGATTTAAAGTTTTTTTTATCGGTATGTAAAAACGGCTCGATTCGTTCTGCTGCAAAGGCCTTGGGAGTCAATCATGCCACGGTCTCACGGCGAATAAATAACTTTGAAGCGGGATTTGGTGAACGTTTGTTTGAACGAACGCAGCAAGGTTATGTACGAACAGCATTAGCAGATGAAATTTTCCAAGAAGCCTCATTATTGGAAGAGCAAATGCACAGTGTTGAGCGACGCGTGGCGAGCAAAGATACAAAATTAAAAGGTGATATTCGTGTAACGCTACCAGAGATATTTGGCCAAGAATTATTAATGGCAGATTTTGCTGAATTTTGTCAGTTATATCCACAGATCCAGTTGCAAATAC
>NZ_CEXLVS010000439.1:0-1500 GCF_982684285.1 Salinicola sp.
CCAATAGAGATTGAATGGATAAATTAATTATCAATGGCGGAGTTGCCCTCGAGGGTGAGATCCGTATTTCAGGCGCTAAAAATGCTGCTTTGCCTATATTAATGGGCGCATTACTTGCTGATTCACCGGTGCGTATTGGCAATGTACCTCATCTACATGACATTACAACCACCTTAGAGCTGTTAGGGCGTATGGGTGTATCGTTAACGGTGGATGAGCGCTCAGGGGTCGAGCTTGATCCTTCTACGTTGACAGACACTGAAGCGGCGTATGATTTAGTTAAAACGATGCGGGCATCCATCTTAGTATTGGGCCCGTTATTAGCTAAGTTTGGTAAAGCGGATGTGTCTTTGCCGGGTGGTTGTGCGATTGGCTCTCGTCCGGTGGATCTACATTTGCGTGGACTAGCGCAAATGGGCGCAGATATAAAAGTCGAAAATGGTTATATTCGTGCAACCTGTGGTGACGGCTTAAAAGGGGCGCACATTTTCATGGACCAGGTGACGGTTACTGGTACAGAAAACTTGATGATGGCGGCCACATTAGCGGACGGGAAAACGACAATCGAGAATGCTGCTCGTGAGCCAGAAGTGGTTGATTTGGCGAATTACCTCAATCAAATGGGTGCCAAAATAACGGGAATCGGTACTGCTACCTTAGAAATTGAAGGGGTGAAATCCCTACACGGGACGCAATATTCAATCTTGCCGGATAGAATCGAAGCCGGAACCTATTTAGTTGCGGCGGCGATTACCCGCGGGAAAGTGAAGTTAAAAGATACGGATGCCAAGCAAATGGAAGCCGTGTTATTAAAACTTGAAGAAGCCGGTGCTGATATTGAGGTGGGCGATGATTGGATATCACTAGATATGCACGGTAAGCGTCCAAAGGCCGTTAATATTCGTACTGCTCCTTATCCTGCCTTTCCAACGGATATGCAAGCCCAGTTCACCGCGCTGAATAGTATTGCTGAAGATCAGTCTACGATAGTGGAAACGGTGTTTGAGAACCGATTTATGCATGTGCAAGAAATGCAGCGCATGGGAGCCAACCTTCAGATTGAAGGCAATACGGTAGTTTGTATAGGGCAGGAGGGCCTAACCGCTGCTCCAGTGATGGCGACAGATTTACGTGCATCAGCCTCTTTAGTCTTGGCTGCGCTGGTGGCGGAGGGTGCGACTACGGTAGAGCGTATTTATCACATCGATCGTGGTTATGAATGTATCGAAGAAAAATTACAACAATTAGGTGCTAGCATTCGTCGAGTGCCAGGTTCATGGAGAAATGAAGATGCCTAATTTTTTGACTTTGGCTTTGTCCAAAGGACGCATTTATAAAGAGACATTACCTTTATTGAAAGCGGCGGGTATTGTACCTATCGATGATCCCGAAACAAGTCGGAAGTTGATATTAGAGACGAATCAGCCCGATGTCCGTCTTATTATTGTGCGCGCGTCGGATGTACCCACGTATGTGGAGTATGGCGGTGCTGATATTGGG
>NZ_CEXLVS010000440.1:0-1496 GCF_982684285.1 Salinicola sp.
TAAACCAAAATCCTCGGGTTCAATAACGTAGCTTGTAATTATGCCATCTTTAAGTTCAGAGACATGCGTTTTAGCACCAATACTAATTTCATCCAAACCATCATCAGCATGCACGACTAATACGTGTCGACTTCCGAGTTCTTTCAATACATGCGCCATAGGCTCTACCCATTTTAAGTCAAATACACCCAGTACTTGGCAGGGGGCTTGAGCAGGATTGGTTAATGGGCCTAATAGGTTAAAGATGGTACGGATCCCCATTTCTCGGCGAGGGCCAATAGCATGCTTCATTGCGCCATGATGCTTTTGGGCAAACATAAAACCAATACCAATAGTGTCAATGCAATGTTTAACTTGTTCGGGAGTAATATTTAAGTTTACTCTGGCAGCTTCCAGTACGTCGGCGCTACCTGAACTACTACTGATAGAGCGATTACCATGTTTTGCTACTTTAGCGCCTGCGGCAGCCACTACAAAGGCACTGGCTGTTGAGACATTAAATGTGCTGGCACCATCACCACCTGTTCCACAGGTATCAACAATATGATCGCCGGTAATGTCAACGGGTGTTGCTAAACTACGCATGACTTTGGCGGCTGCGGTAATTTCTACCACGGTTTCGCCTTTCATGTGCAAACCAACTAAAAATCCACCAATTTGTGCTGGTGTAGCCTCACCTGTCATGATCTGCTGCATAACAGCCGTCATTTCTTCGCTAGATAAGTCTTTTTTTTGAATGATTATTTTTAATGCTTCGGATAAATTCATAGCCAAACCTTATCGATCTAGAAAGTTTTTTAACAAGGCATGTCCTTGCTCTGTCAATATGGATTCAGGATGAAATTGTACGCCTTCTATGGGCAATGTTTTATGTGAAATCCCCATAATCTCATCGACACTACCATCTTCATTTTGAGTCCATGCCGTAACCTCAAAACAATCTGGCAAGTTATTTTTATTGACAACCAATGAATGGTAACGTGTTGCTATAAGTGGGTTGTTCAATCCTTTGAAAACACTTGAGTTATTGTGCGACACAGGTGACGTTTTTCCATGCATTATTTTACTGGCATGGACGATTTCACCACCGAAGGCTTGACCAATAGATTGGTGGCCTAAACAGACACCTAGAATAGGTTTTTTACCGGAAAAATGTTTAATGACTTCAAGTGAAATTCCTGCTTCATTAGGAGTGCAGGGGCCTGGAGAAATCACAATCTGATCAGGATTTAAAGCTTCAATTTCAGCAATGGTAATTTTGTCATTACGATACACCTGTACATCTGCACCTAGCTCGCCAAAATATTGCACGAGGTTGTAAGTGAAAGAGTCGTAATTATCAATCATTAATAACATTGGGTGAGACCTACTTATGTTTTGTTTGACTGGCCACATCGAGCCCAGCCTCTGCCATTTCGACAGCACGGAAAACAGCTCGAGCTTTATTCATGGTTTCTTGCCATTCCATTTCAGGCACAGAATCATAAACGATACCT
>NZ_CEXLVS010000441.1:0-1492 GCF_982684285.1 Salinicola sp.
AAAACCAATAAAGAGCTTGATATCAAGTTAATGTGGTACCGAGTATTAACGGGGAGTTATCAACAATGCGATCTAAAAAAATATATCAAAAATGTTTCTAGCTTTTTGATAACACTGTCGATGACAGCGATAAAAGGCGAGCAATCCGAAATTGCATTTGTACTTATAGTTGAAGATAGCATTGATGAAAAACGTAGAATTAAACAACTAGAAGAAGATATTCAATATCTAATTGAAACAGAAGGCCAGCTTCGCGAATCAAAAGAAAAAGAAAAAAAGGCAGCGCAAAAACTGGCCTTAAAAGTAGAAGAGCTTGGTTTTCAGAAAAATGCACTGGATGAACATGCGATTGTAAGCATCACCGATGTACAAGGTGATATTGTCTATGTGAATGATAAGTTTAGTGATATCAGTCAATATTCACATGATGAATTGATGGGTAATAGTCACCGGTTATTAAAGTCAGATTTTCATCCGGATACCTTTTTTCATGCATTGTGGCGCACTATTTCTAAGGGCGAAGTGTGGCATGGTGAAATACATAATAAAGCGAAAGATGGATCATATTATTGGCTTTCTTCAACTATCGTGCCCATGCTGGATGAAGCAGGAGAGCCAAAACAGTATATTTCGATCAACACAGATATTACCGACAGTAAAGAACAGCAAAGAGTCCTAGAGACGATGGCTCATTACGATTTATTGACTCAACTGCCCAATCGTATTTTACTTTCTGATCGTTTTAGTCAGGCAATCGCCCATAGTAAACGCTCTGACACGTCCATGGCCATTTGCTTTCTTGATTTAGATGATTTTAAACCGATCAATGATACTTATGGACATAAGACCGGCGATCTGTTGCTCATCGAAGTCGCTGAGCGTATTAAAATGACTATTCGAGAAGAGGACACGGTTTCTCGGCATGGCGGTGATGAGTTTATTATGTTGCTTGGCAATGTAGTAAATGTTTTGGAGTGTGAAAAATTATTAGATAGGATCATTGAAGCGCTGTCCCAGCCATATATGATTAGCGAGCACAAGATCAATATCAGTGCCTCGCTCGGCTACACCCTTTTTCCAGTGGATGATGCCGATTTTGATACCTTGGTTCGACATGCTGATCATGCAATGTATCAAGCAAAGCTAGCGGGACGCAATACATTTAATCGATATGATGCCGTTGAAGATCAGCAAAATATTCAACAGCTTTCCGATATACACGAAATTGAAGACGCGATACTGAATAAGGACTTTTGTTTGCACTATCAACCAAAAGTGAATATGAAAACGGGCGAGTTATTTGGCGTAGAAGCACTTATTCGTTGGCAACACCCAGAAAAAGGCATGGTATTTCCGCTTGACTTCCTGCCAGTAATTGCAGGGACTAGTGTAGAAGTTGAAGTGGGCAACTGGGTGATTACTGAGGCCTTGCGTCAAATGAATAGTTGGATATCTCAGGGGCAGATGCTGGAGATTAGTGTCAATATTTCAG
>NZ_CEXLVS010000442.1:0-1491 GCF_982684285.1 Salinicola sp.
CAGGTCTTTTGTTGCTGTTTTAGCCATTTGCTTTCTCCTCGAAAGGTTGTATCCATGTGTCCATGTTATTTAGAATTGATTGAAAGGCTAACTCCCCACACAATTCCTCGAATTTCGCCCTGTTGAATTTACCCTTCACGGCATTTGTAGCTTCTGCCGATGGCTTCTTCGCATTACGCAAGTCCATCAACTTCATATTGCGTTCAAAGCCGTCTCTAACGGGAAGTAACTCGCCATACTTCTTAGAAGCGGGAGGTACTTCGTTATTAGCAAAGCGACTAATAACTTTCGGCAGTTTCTCAGGGAGTTTCCCTTCATCTGCCAACTGTAAAAATCTCGCAACGCCGCCATACTGCATAATGAACTCTGGCGCACCTTTCGCACCGATACCACCAACGCCAGGAATTGTGTCTGAGCCATCGCCTTGAAGCGCTTTCCCCTCTACAAAATATTGAGCGTTAATGTAGCCGGTGAATTCCGCAAAATTATTTGCGTTTACGGTTTTGTCTCTAATCGTGTCGTACCAGACGCACTTGTCGCTTACGAGTTGAATCCAATCTTGATCGCCCGTAACCAGCATCACTTTTATATCTTGGTCAGTGAAATGCTTCGTTAAGTACCCAGCTAGATCGTCCGCCTCGTACTCTTCTGCTGACAACTGTCCTATGCCTAACAAATGCAAACACTTGAAGATGTACGGCTTCTGGTCGTGATAGGCTTTGCGCTCTGCTACTTTCTCAGGCGTATCATCTCGACCGTCCTTGTACATTGGGTGCAGGTCAAACCGCCACTGCGTATGCTTGTCCCACAGAATGATTGGCGTGTAGCTAGAATAAGTGCGAAGTAACTTCCGCATTGTTTTGATACAGTGGAAAATCGCTTGAACTTCTTGATCTCCAACGTGCAGTTTTGTCGTGTGATGTGACGCATAACCTAGACTGTTACCGTCAATCAGTATTACCTTTTTCAATTTCATTGTTCTTTCCCCTAGCAATAGATAGAAAGGGTCCCAAAAGAGACCCTTTCTGGTTGTTGTCTAATTGCTTAGAGCGAAGCCAACATGTCGTCTAACTCATCATCAGAAATTTCATCCGAATCAGCCTTAGCGATAGCTTCTTCCTTCTTTGGCTCTTCAGCCGAAGACTCCGCGTACATATCATCATCTAACGAATCTTCTACGGGAGCGGATAGCGACTTCGCCAATGGTTTGTCAGCAGGTGGAGCAGCCAACATTAACCCTGACACATTACTAACAGCCGCGATTGCCTTGTTGCGACCCTCGTCGTACTCTTGCTCCACATACTCGCCCAAATTGTGTAGATTTTTAAGCACTGCGGCGTCAACAGGTTTCGACTTAGCGGCTGGCAGAACGCTGTACTCAGTGTTCAAACCAGTACCAGAACGAGTGATTAAAATATCAATGCCTTCAGAAAGACTTGTGACATTTCCATACTCTTCCATCAACTCCAACACTTTTTCAAAAGTGGTAGG
>NZ_CEXLVS010000443.1:0-1489 GCF_982684285.1 Salinicola sp.
AATGTTAATTCATCCCGTGCAATTTCCATTACACGAACCATATTTCGACTTAACACCAATCAAAGTCATGCATACGAAAATTTAACTTATAAATTTATATAACTAATTATATATATTAAAAATATAAGCAAATCAAACTTCTTGCACATACTTCTTTCAGCGCCTGACGAGTGGTTAGTACCCAACTGATTTTAAATTCACCGTGACGATGGTGATTCACGATTACTAGTAATTCCTTATTCATGTAGTCGAGTTACAGACTACAATCCATATTATATCCTTTTTTGGGGGATTAGCTCAATTTCACAAAATCGCATCCCTTTGTAAAGGCATATGTGGCACGTCTATAGCCCACAGTATTAAGGCCATGATGACTTGTCTTAATCCCTATTATCTAACCTATATATTGGCGATCCACTTTATATATATAAATAAAGTGAGGGTTTTCGTTAATTAAAGGACTTAACCAGATCTCACGACATTAACTAAAGACAGCCGTGCAGCGCTTGTAAAATATTCAAACTGTGGTAAGGTTTTTCGCGGGTCATCGAATTAAATAACATACTTCACTACTGGTCTCAGAAACGGTCTAATGATTTCAGTTTATATGTTGCCATAGTACTCTTGAGGTGGAATGCTTACACTTTCATTTATAGACTAAATTTATATCTAGTCTATGACATTCATCATTGTCTGCTTGGACTACTAGGGTATCTAATCCTTCTCGCTACCCAAGCCTTCGTCCCTCAACGTCAGTTTTTACATAGAAGGATGCCTTCGCCGTTACCAGTCTCTCTGAGATTATTCATATTAAATCACTACTCCAGAAATTCTTCCTCCTTACATAAAACTCTAGTAAACAAGTACTCATTTAGAGTTTAATTTACCGTCTAGGTACCCTTTAAACCTAATAAAGATGATTAACACTAGTCTTCTACGTATTACCGCGACTGCTGGCACGTAGTTTGGTCAAGACTTATAAATAGAAAATTGTCATTATCATTATTCTATTTAGAATTTTATACGACTTAATCGTTATTGTATTATTATAATACACTTTCATTCTTCCAAGTTACTGGTTCAGCCTTTCGGCCATTGACCAATATTCCTCACTGCTGTACTAAAACGCATTGGGGTTTTTTCAGACCCAATGTGGTCGATCGACCTCTCAGTCACGACTACGGATTTAGCTAGTAAAGTCATTACCTTTACTACTACTCACCGTGATAATAATTAACATCTTAAAGCGGACTTTTATTTTCCTTTTTTCTATAAGGGATTTTCCCCTTACTTTAAGGTAGCCAAATTATCTTTTACTCACCTGTACACCACTACTACTTAGTTTTTTAACTAATTAGTCGTTCGATTAGCATGTGTCAAGTACTTGGACAGCGTTCAATCAGAGCCATCATCAAACTCAAAAAATTTTTTATGGTATAGGTCTTAGGTATATAAATATACTTATACCTATACCTTTATTGTCAGATAT
>NZ_CEXLVS010000444.1:0-1013 GCF_982684285.1 Salinicola sp.
TGGGAAAACTAGACAAGTACTGCAGTGGTGAAATAGATAGTTATTCGTGTGAAGTGCGTTTGAGACACAAACTAGGATATTGGGTATGGGTGCGTGATAGTGGCAAAATGGATGAGTGGTCTGAAGATGGCAAACCAACACGCATGATTGGCACCAGTCTGGATATTAACGAGCACAAACTTGCTGATGCCAAGTTACAGAAAACCATGAATGATTTAACGGAAAAACACCGTCAGCTTGAACAAGAAGAAATGATTGCCAAACATGTGTTTGAAAACATCACCGCAACAAGTAACGATGTTATTCCTGAATTAGCCACATGGTGTGAACCGATGGGTTCATTTAGTGGCGACATGATTTTGTCTTCAATCTTAGTAGATAGCGGGTTGAGAGTGATTTTGTGTGATTTTACCGGCCATGGTTTACCCGCTGCATTAGGTGCGGTCCCTGTATCCTCTATTTATTCCGCGATAACCGCAAAAGGTCTGCCCTTAGACGTATTAATGGGGGAGTTAAATAGTAAGCTAAACGCATTATTACCCACGGGCATGTTTTGTTGTATTGCGGGCATAGATATTAATGCCGCAAGAACGACGGCACAAATTTGGAATTCGGGTGTGCCTGATGTATTGCTTGTGAGTTCGACCGGTGAAATTCGACATCGTTTTCCATCTAATCATCTACCGTTGGGTGTAATGGCATATGAAGAAGAAGAGATGCAGGTGTATGACGTGCAGCTGGAAGCCGGTGATAACCTGTATATCTATAGCGATGGTTTGACTGAATCCGTTAATAAACGAGGTGATATGTTTGGTCAGGACTATTTTGAACAGTTACTTCAAGCTGAAACTGACCATGAAGGTCGCCTTGATGAGATTAAAAAAGCGGTGAGAATATTTACTGATGGTGCCGCTTCTACCGATGATGTGTCCATGATTGAAATAAAAACACTGGTCACATAGGCTGCCAATCTTTTAGAATTGCTGTTTTATAATGTAGCCAGCGATATTTCC
>NZ_CEXLVS010000444.1:1023-1487 GCF_982684285.1 Salinicola sp.
ATGACGAATTTTGACCAAGAAAAAGGTTTTGCCACGCGTGCTGTACGAGCGGGCCAAGTCCGCACGGCTGAAAATGAGCATGCAGAACCTATTTTTCCCACATCAAGTTATGTCTTTGATAGCGCTGAACAGGCTGCTGCTCGGTTTAGTGGGGAAGAACCAGGCAATATCTATTAGCGCTTTACCAACCCCACGGTGCGTAACTTTGAGCAGCGCCTAGCGGCCCTTGAAGGGGGCGAATCATGTGTTGCTACCTCATCAGGCATGTCAGCAATTTTATCGACCTTTATGGGCTTATTGTCGGCCGGCGATCATATTGTGTCGTCACGCAGTATTTTTGGCACTACCCGAGTCTTGTTTGATAAATACTTAGCTAAATTTGGTTTAGAAACTGATTACGTTGCCTTGACTGATATCTCTGCATGGCAACAGGCGATCAAACCTAATACCAAAGCCTTGTTTTT
>NZ_CEXLVS010000445.1:0-1456 GCF_982684285.1 Salinicola sp.
CACTGCCACCGGTGCTAGCGTCATATTAAGCCAGACATCGCTGTTATTGGGCTTACGAAACCGTTTTTGTATTTTTCGTGGTGCAATCACACCAGCGTTCATCGCTACCTGAATACCCGGCTCATCACCTCCATTGCCAGCAAGTGGCATATCCATCCAATCAAGATTAGTAATATCCTCCCTACTTCTACCCGAGATATCAGCAAACTGTTGATTTACATCCTGCACTTCTCCAGAAAGTGAATCAACTAATGCAATCCCTAATGGTGAGTGCTCAAACATAGTTTTGAAGGATTTTAAATCTTGTTCTGATTGTTTCTGCGCCGTGAAGTCAAACCTTATCGCTAAGAACTTAGTCAGTTTTCCAGTATGCGTATCGAAAAAAGGTACGATGGTGGTACTTACCCAAAACAACTTACCGGCTTTAGATTTGTTACAGATATCTCCCTGCCAGACATTGCCATTTGAAATAGTCTGCCAAATCTTTTTGAACACATCTCGCGAATGCGTTGTGGGATGTAACAAGCGGTGATTTTGACCTAACAACTCTTGTTCACTGTAACCTGATAGTTGGCAAAACCTATCGTTGACGTGGGTAATATCCCCTCTTACATCCATCTCAACCACAATCGCTGATTCATTAATCGCTGTTTTCAGTTGACGATAGCGATCGCTTTCAATCATCACCCGATCTAGATATATATCTCTATCTTCGATTAGTTCAAGGTTATCATCTGTCAACTGTTTAATACGGGCCATCGCCCTAATCTTGGCTTGAACAACTTCACTCACTATCGGAGTAGTGAGATAGTCATCCGCCCCAGCTTCTATGCCTTTAACAACATCCTCTGGTTTGTTGGCCGAACTAATCACAATGATCGGGATCCAATGGTTTTTATCCAGCTTTCGGATCATTTTTATTGCCTGCAAGCCATCCATAACAGGCATATTAATATCCATAAGGATGAGGTGAGGTTGGTGGAGATCAAAGGCTTCAACTGCTTGTTGGCCATTATCAGCAAGAATGATTTGATGGCCCATTTCTTTAACAAGCTCAGCTAATAAAGCTTGATTTGATTTCAAATCATCGACAATTAACACTAACATAGACACTCCCTGCTATTTAGCAACACTCAATGAACTGCACATCTTTACCAACTTTGTAACTAGACTATAGGTTTATTAACCTTATATTTCAATCGGATATAATACATATGAAGATTTTCCTGTTTGTTTCGCCTGATACATGGCTCTATCCGCATGCTGAATCAAGTCATCTACCATACTATTATCTAGTGGGTAGATAGTCACCCCGATGCTTGCTGTCACACTCACTTCATTGCTACCTAGCAAGATAGGTTGTTCAATTTCAACTAATACCCTTGCGAGTAACTCTTGGTAATCATCGGCATGTTTCAAGTCCCCTAACAGCAATACAAATTCATCGCCACCCACG
>NZ_CEXLVS010000446.1:0-1456 GCF_982684285.1 Salinicola sp.
TCCATATCAAAACGTTGCAAACTGATTTAGAACGCTCCGCGATCAATTTTGCTGCCTGTACCTATTACATCTATAGTTTCCTTACCAAAGAGGTCGAGACGGTCATTAATGTAACCAGTAGCCCCGTCATTATTCACATAGGCAGCTCATATACACATGCCAAAAAAGATACCGACATTAACAAAGGCGGCTCCATTGATGACTTTATTGTCTACCTTCATTCAGGTGCCACTTTCACTACAGGCGAAGAAAACTTAGACTTCACTGGCATCATGTATGGTCCTAATGCGGGCGATGTCACCTTTGGTGAAAAAAATACGACCATCCGTGGTCTTATCACCATTGGTGGTGGCGATATCATCATTGCAAAAGAAAATTTCCAACTTACCTACACGGATGCTGATATCGCAAAAGTTGATGCTTTAGATACCTGTAGTGGAGCCATTGATCATTTTGAATTATCCTACGCCGCCAATGGTTTAACGTGTCTATCATCCCCAATCACCTTAAAAGCCTGTAAAAATGCAGATTGCAGTGCCTTATATACGGAAGATGTGAATGTAACACTTGCTCCAGCAACAGGTTGGGTAAGCAATCCTCTCACTATTTCATCCGGTACTGCCTCACTCGACCTGCAACATACAACTGCAGAAGATGTGGTTGTCGACATTACTGCTAGCTCGGTTACCCCGACTGGTTCCTTACAATGTTTTGCCGATAGTGTGGCCGATGCAACGTGTACCATTAACTTTGCCGAAGCGGGATTTGTCTTTGATATTCCGGTGCAAACTGCTTGTAAGCCTTCTGTAAATGTCACCATCGCCGCCGTCAAAAAAAGTAATATTACTGATCAATGTGTGGGCGCATTAACCGGTACCCAATCAGTCAACTTTTGGTCTACTTACTCTAGCCCCGCTACCGGCACTAATACGGTTGCCATATCAGGAACAACCATTGATACCTCATCTCCGGGTAGCGGCATCGACCTCAACTTTGATATTAATGGTGAGGCGACCTTTACTGTGCAATATGATGATGCCGGTCAAATTCAAATTGATGTCGAACATACCACTGGCAGTAGTTTAGTATTAACGGGTAACAATACCTTTATCAGTAAACCAGTCATGTTGGCAGTCTATAGCGATGACTCATCTGCCGACTGCGCCAGTGCTGATGGCAGCTGTAGTAAATTTAAAAAAGCAGGCGAAAGCTTTAACCTCAAGGTCAATGCCGCCTGTTGGCAAGATGATGCCGACACCGACTTTAGCGATAACCCCGTCACACCAAACTTCGAATTAAACTCAATTGCCGTGATTCCCTCATTGGTAGCACCATCAGGTGGTTCCAATGGCAATCTAGATGTAGCTAGTTTTAACTTTTCAACATCCGATAACGGCAGCCATACTATCAGTCAGGCAGTATCGGAAGTCGGTGTATTTACCTTCGGTGTTACCCC
>NZ_CEXLVS010000447.1:0-1452 GCF_982684285.1 Salinicola sp.
GCCATTATTAAGTTGCCAGTTAAGGTTGAATTTAATTTCCATAATATGCACATGTAAACATATTTTGTTATTTGATATCAATGATAAACTGCTGATGTTTTGTAAATATATATGATCAATTAAGCCTATATATTTCTTGTAAGATAAATTTTAATGGAAGGGGTTCTGACCATGAACTTAAAAACAACCGCCGTCGCAGTAGCGATTTTGTCATTTTTGGCTATGCCCGCATATGCAGGATCTGAAATCGAAACACTGATTAATATGTTGCATGAGAATGGCATGGTCAGTGATGAACAATACGGTCGTTTAGTCGCCGAGTTAAAACAAAATCAGACCCAGGCCAATGAAGAAAAAGCAGAAGTGAAAAAACAATTGGCTGAAGCAACAAAACCTGCTGATGTTGAAGTAAAAGTGAAAGGCGGCATCACCGTTAAAACGCGGGACGGTAAGTTCAGCACAAAACTAGGTGGTCGAGTACAAGCAGATGCGGCGATCTACAGTGGTAACCCAGATATGGGTAACGGTACTGAAATTAGGCGTGCACGTCTGTATTTACAAGGAAATATGTATTACGACTGGGCTTATAAATTGCAATATGACTTTGCTAGTACGGGTGCAAATGGCAAGGGCATAGCTGACGCCTTTATTAGTTATGACGGCTTTGATAATTTGCAACTAAAAGTGGGTAACTTTAAAGATCCATTTATGTTGCAAGAGCAAACGAGCTCTAAATACACGCTGTTTACTGAACGTGCACTTCCATCGGCATTTTCTGCAGGTCGTCATATCGGTGTGATGGCCAGCACCAAACATAAACATTGGTCACTTGCTGGTGGTTTATTTGGTGAGTCTTTGACGACTAAAGGTAGTGATGAAGATGAAGGTTGGGGTGCGGGGGCACGGGCGACGTTTGCACCGATCAATGAAAAAACCAAGTTAATCCATTTTGGTGTAGGCATGAACTATCGTGATACTGGTGATAACGATGATTCAACACAATTTAAACAAACACCTGAAAGTCATGTCGCGGGCATTAATATTGTTGATACTGGCATTATTGCTGATGTGAATCATTATTTAAAAGTGGGCGTCGAAGCAGCCGCAACTTTTGGTTCTTTGCATGCTCAAGCTGAATACATTACTACCTCAGTTAACCGCAACAGTGGCAGTGATTTAGACTTTGATGGCTGGTATGTGCAAACGGGTTATTTCTTTACCGGTGAGTCACGTAACTATAAAAAAGGTGCATTTGGCGGCGTGACACCAAAAGGCATCGTGGGTGAAGGAGGTATTGGCGCGTGGGAGTTTGGCCTCAGAAATAGCAGCTTAGATTTATCAGATTCAGATATTGATGGTGGTGAAGTTGATTCCATGTCGGCAGCATTAAATTGGTATCCAACGCCCACCTTACGTTTCTCAGCGAATTATGTTGAGGTACTTGATGTAGAT
>NZ_CEXLVS010000448.1:0-1452 GCF_982684285.1 Salinicola sp.
GCCACAGGCTTTACGAATTCGTTTTTCATCGACTTGTCCCAAATCAATCCACAACTCAATGTCATCGGTGAGTGATTTTTGCCACAAATCGGGTTCATCATCACTATCGATGCCTTTGGTAAAACTAAGTGAGTCACTGGCATTGACCATAAAGGCAACAAGACGCACCATAAAACGCAAATCGGTTTCAGAAGGATGTTGTGCCACCGTTAATTCATGGCTTTGATAATAATGCCGATCCATATCAGCAATATTAAGTGAGATTTTATTAATTGTTGAGCTAAGAGCCATAGGATAAATTCAGTTTAAGTTGATGTCGTTTTGTTATAGATAACGGGCATTTTACCTTGCCATTGTTGCCAGATGTTATCGTCAGTGATTAAATCAGCCATAAAGTGAGCGACATTGATTCGACTGGTCGTTCCAGCATCAAAAATGGCACTTCTAATCGGTGAAGGATGTATCTCATACTCAGAGACTTCATGTTCATTAACCAAACCATCTGGGCGCACAGCGGCCCATTCGATATGTTTATTATTCTGTCCAATTTGGCTGCGTAAACAATCAGCCGCCTTTTCATTATCTGAATGAGGTGGGATCAATAAACGAATAAGCCCAATAACGCATTTTTGAGCAAATGAAATCGGCTCATCAAGATCACGATTCCTATTGCCAGTGGTATTCATCAGTACAAACTTAACGGTTTTTTCGGCTGCATGTGTTTTGATAGCATCACATAGTCGGCGAGTCGCATCCGTCACCAATAATCGTGGCTGACCATACATACCCTTAACAGTTAGATTGTGTCCTAGGCATGAAGCCACAGCATCACAACCTTTAGTGTGTAAAGCCATATCAGCATCACTTAAATCAAGCACACTGGCATGGACTATAGATAAGTTTGGATGATTCTTTATATCATTAGACAGATTATCAGTTGATCGCACAATAACTTTAACATTCAGATCACGATTGAGTAGTTGTTCCACTAATAAACGGCCAGTTGCACCGCTGGCTCCAACTACCACAACAGTCATCGTTTAATATTCCTGTCTTTTATAAATATCATTATCTTCATTTTGAAATTGACCCCCTGTTTTCAGTTCTAAAACCCAGTTTTTCCGCGATATTTCAGTCGGTTAGCCTGTGATTTACAGGCCACACTATTCCATAACGCTAAGTTTTACGCAAACTATGTGTTGTTATTTTGTTACCAGTCTAAAGGTTTCGGCACTGCCGTTTTGTTAAACTGATGGCGATACAACGAGCTAGCTTGATAAACTACTTTTCTAACCCGATTCAAAGCTCCGATAGGCTTATGTTCAGCCAGAGAATTCCATGGTGAGAAGGATAGGTTTTCACAGAACTGTTGTTGTTTGGCGGTATCAAACTGTTGTTGTGGAATAGTGATGGTGGCAATAGAAATATAAGGTGAATCTGATTCTTTCCATA
>NZ_CEXLVS010000449.1:0-1429 GCF_982684285.1 Salinicola sp.
AGTGTTGTCATCCAACTGCTGATACCAACCTAAGCTTGTATCATTATCATGGGTGCCAGTATAAGTCACACTGTCACGACTATGGAGGTGGAGTAAGTATGGATTACTGGCATCATTGCCAAAGGCAAACTGTAAGACGTTCATCCCTGGCATTGCATATTTTTCCCGTAGTGCGGTCACACCTTCGGTGATAATGCCAAGATCCTCAGCCACTAATGGCAGTTCACCAAAAAATGTTAATAAGCTATCAAATAATGCTTCGCCCGGTGCCGCTACCCATTGTCCTTCACTCGCTGTTTCACAACTCGACGGTATTTCCCAGCATGCTTCAAACCCACGAAAATGGTCAATACGAATAAGGTCAAACAGTTCTAGTTGCGTCTGCAAACGTTGTTTCCACCATGAAAAATCTTGAGCAAGATGTTGTGGCCAACGATACAAGGGATTTCCCCATCGTTGCCCTGTTTGTGAAAAATAATCAGGCGGTACCCCTGCCACCGTTTCAGGCTGACCATCTTTATCTAATGTAAACAGGTCAGGTGCGGCCCAAACATCAACACTATCATGCGCTACAAATATCGGCATATCGCCAAATAACTGCACATTTCGTTCATTTGCATAATTTTTTAATGCATGCCATTGCTGGAAAAATTGAAACTGTGCAAAGCATCGAATAGTTAAGGCTTGTTGACGTTCGTTGCGAATTTCCTGCAGTGCCTCGACGTCACGATCTCGCAATTTATCTGGCCAGTGATACCATGCTATTGCATGATTTAGGTGACGGATTTCACAAAATAATACGTAGTCGTCTAACCAAAAATGTTGCTGTTGCTGAAAGTTTGCAAACGCCTGCTTGTCATTGTCACTGGCGTGAGCGACAAACTGATGATAAGCATGTGTCATCATTGTTGAAAAGGTTAAGTCAGTTAGCTCCGCTTCAGTTGCCCACGGCTGTTGCTTTAACAGAGCAACACATATCAAATTAACATTGGCAGCATGTGCTGATAAACATTGATATGGCGAACCTTCACTATGGGTTGGACCCAAGGGCAACATCTGCCAAATTGAAACACCGGCCTGATGAAGAAAGTCGACAAATCGGTAAGCATCTTGACCCAGGTTCGCTGACGGTAAGCTGGTGATATGCAACAAAATGCCGCTGCGGCGTTGTTCAAATATATGTGCTTGTTTCATCAACTAACTGCCTCGACGCATTGTGCCACCTTGCTCAATTTCACCACCGCCATGTGAAACCACTTCCGACAAAATCTGTGGCACCTCTTCACCTAACATTTGGTATAAGTTTGATAGATGCATACGGAACAAACGTTCAAAATCACTGACACTCTCTGACGCATTATAATCTCCAAACCACCAAAACCAATCTGAGCCCTCACAAATAGCCAATTGCCGTAATAAGGCTGGCATA
>NZ_CEXLVS010000450.1:0-1427 GCF_982684285.1 Salinicola sp.
TTTCTCCACTACTAAAATAAGTTTCTAAAGAATTAAATTTAAAATCATCACCATCGACATCCCAAAAATTGATAAAACTCTCGAGCGACAAGTGGTAGACGCCAAGATGACCGTGCGAGGCCATGAAGTGCCACTGCCACAATGGTGTGACAATTTATAGGTGAAATCATGATCCAGTTCGATATCTGCACAACTGCTTACATTAAACTTAGCACCACTTGGCAAGCTAGTTTTTGCTAAATCTGCTAACTCGGCGGCATCACGTCTAAATGTGCCTATTGATGAAGAAGGTTTTACCCAATCAATATCTGCATCATTTGGAACAACCGTATAGGCAACGTTTTTAACGTAGGTTGAAAAGCTAGGATCGGTAATGTTTCGATACCAGAATTTAAGTTGGTACGGTGAGACTGCTTCATTCGTATCGTTGTAATAAACGCGGGTATACAGTTGGTCTTCTTCCGTCTGGAAAATATCTTTGTCCGAAGTTTTTAACTCACTGTCATATAAGCGTTTTAAATTGCCATCTATAGCAAACTCAGTGCCTTTATCGTCAGTATTTGGAACCGTTCTACCTTCAGCATTAACAATCAATACTTCACCAGGTTGGATAGTAGGCAAGTAATTTCTCATATTAAACTGAGAGTTAGTATCGCTGCCATCGTGAGAGAGCTTATAGCTAGCGTTACCTAAACCTTCTACAGAAATCGCACTATATAGTCCAATTTCAGTCAGTAAATCAGCATAACCCGGATCGCCAACCTGTATGGAATAGGTCAAGTTACTCAGATATGCCGTAAAGTTAGGATCGTTAATGTCTGAAAAGCGAATACGGATCTTCGGTGCAACAACAGTAACGCCAGAGTTATTTTTATACTGCCAAATATAAGTGTTGTTGGTTGTCGCTTGTGCTACAGCCGAATGAACACCAACTTCGGTTAAGAAACCACCATCCGTTGTGACTACATCAACGTCTGTTCCTTTATTATTGCTGTTTGCATCAGTTCGACCATCAAGTGAGATGGTAATAGTCTCGCCTGGTGCAATATTCGGCAAATAGTCGCGTAATTCAAACGTTGGCCACCCAGATTGAGCACCATTGTAATGGGTCAGCTTATATTCACTTGCACCACTGGCTTCCAGTTGAGCGCCTAATAACACGCTCGTCTCAGCAAGCATGTCGACATCAGCAGCCGCATGAGTAGGTATAGTCAAAGTCAAACCGGCAACAAAAATCAGTGTTACCAGCAATATCTTGTTAACTTGAGTAAGCATTGTCATTAATAATCCTTTTTCTACGTCCATGTTTATGTCCTAAATGGTTTTTACTGCTGTAAGGTATTTGTGGTTTGAGAAATCAATCGACCCTGTGCGTCATAAACAAAGTCAGTGACTTGTCCGGGTGCGGTTATTTTGGTTGGCAATCT
>NZ_CEXLVS010000451.1:0-1414 GCF_982684285.1 Salinicola sp.
AAACCTCTTGGGTTTGAAGCTGCTATTGCCAAGATTGTTGATGCTGACCCTGATCGCGACCACATTGTTAGATCCCAAGCTAAGCCAGGTGGTGATTCCAAGCCTGGTGGTGGTAAGACCAAGGAAATCAAGATTGAGTTGAAAGGCGCAAGCAAGATCGAAGCGGCTCTTAACTCTAGTAAATAAAACCTCTATCCTGTATAATAAGTCACGACTGACTTATCTCTTACCGGTTAGTTAAATCGACATATCTATTTTTTTAGGAGTTAGAAAGAATGGCACTATTACGTGTAGAAGCTGAGAAGCTGTCGAATAATCAACTTGTCTCTGGTGTGATTGAAGAAATCATCGACAAGGATGAATTATTTGCGTTGCTTCCATTTATGGGTGTGAACGGTAAGGCTTATGTCTATAACCGTGAAAACACTATTTCAGAAGGCGATTTCTTAGATCCAGTGAACGATACTGTGAACGAAGAAGCGTCAACCTTTACCGAAGTCACTGCGAACTTACGAGTTTTAGCTGGTGATGTGGATGTGGACAAATTCCTTGACGCGACAATGGGTGATCACAATAGCCAAAAAGCTATTCAAATCGCTCAAAAAGCAAAAGGTCTTGCTCGAAAATTCCGTCGCACTTTAGCGATTGGTGATAACGGTACTAATGCTAAAGAGTTTGATGGTGTTGCATCTTTAGTTACAGGTGGTCAGACGATCACTGCCGGTGCTAATGGCGCTCCTATTACTTTAACAATGTTAGACGAGTTGTTAGACGCAGTTCCAAACGGTGCTGATGCGATTATGATGCGTTCTGGTACTTTACGTGCCTACCGCGCATTGCTACGCGCTATGGGTGGTACATTGCCTGAAAGCATTATGATTGAGAACTTCGGTCGTGCGGTTCCAGGTCACAACGGTATTCCAATCATCGTTAATGACTTCTTACCAATTGACGAAGTTCAAGGTACTGAGACTGCGGCCACTTCTATCTACGCTATGCGTTTGAATGAAGTTGATGGCTTACACGCTATCTACGGCGGCAGCTCTGCTGGTATCGTTGTTGAAGACATCGGTACGGTACAGAACAAAGATGCGACTCGCACACGTCTTAAATGGTACTGCGGTACTGCTCTGAAGAGCACTAAGTCTTTGGCGCGTATCCAAGGTATCCAGAACATTTAAGCTGGATAATAAGTCACAAGTGACTTAGAATAGAACGGGTGATGGTTTTTTCCATTGCCCGTTTTTGTTTATTAGGAGGTAGTGATGTCACTACAAAAGTTAAGAATTTTAGAATTAGGCTTTAACCATTTGACAGGTGTGGCGGGTGGTATCGAATTTAAAGATGGCTTGTCTATCGAGGCGGTCACCAAAACCCAGGCGTTCCGTCTTTCGGCGGCAATGCGATGTGAGTT
>NZ_CEXLVS010000452.1:0-1410 GCF_982684285.1 Salinicola sp.
CATTGTCAGATTCAGATGTAGATTCGGATTCGGATTCAGATTTAGCAATATCAGCTGCTTCTGCTCTTTGTTTTTGTCGTAAGGATTCTACGTAGAATTGTTTGCCTTTGATCAGATGACGCACACGAGCAAGTAATTCTTCTTCTAAAATAGGCTTGATGACATAGTCACTGATGCCTAAATAAAACAATTCAATTCTTCGTGCCACATCATCAAATGCGGTGATTGCCAAGATCGGGACATCGCCTTTTTCACCTCCCAAGCGGCGAATTCGATTGGTGAGTGCTGTGCCGGTCATACTACCTTTGAGAATGATGTCAGTGACGACTAAATCATAATCATTGTGTATATAACTATGCCACGCTTCTTCAGCTGAACTGTATGCATCTACGGTTAATCCTTTATCGGTGAATAGCTTGGTCACCATTTGTTGCTGAGATAAGGTGTCCTCTATATATAAAACACGACCAGATAGTGGTTGTTGTTGCAGGGTGAAACGATGAATGAAATTAATCAGTTGAACCACATGTTGTTTGCTAAAGACCTCAGTGACACCACTAGTCAAAGCCCGTTGATAAACCTCATTAGATTCGTCAGATGTCAGCAGGAAGATGGGCGTGTACTTATGGTTAGCTATGGTACGAATTGTTTTAGCGAGTTCAATGCCATCGCCATCTTCGATATACATGGAAAGGCAAATGAAGTCGTACGGCTCTTGTTCTAGTGTCTCTAAACCCTGTACTGCACTGTCAAGAAAGATCGCGACCATATCCATATTTGCAAATATGCTGGTGAGCATTTCATGGAACAAGGTCGAATTATCAATTACAAGCACCTTCATCGTGGTTTTAAGTTTAGTTCCACTAAGGCTTGAAGATGAATAATTAGGCTGCACAGATGAATTAGCTTTTTGCATTATTATTGTATTGTTGTCCTAAAAAAAGGAATCAGAACTTTTCAGGGAACAGCGGAGAGGAACAGACGGAATGGACAAGCAAAAATATATCGAATATTTGCCTATAAAGTGGGAGGTAAGGAGATATTTTATGGATTTATTAGTCATGCAGTCCACTCACATATAGTGGTAAATAAATGTGCCATGAAATCAAACTACTTCGGTACCAGCGCGCCATACATCTTCTCCTGAATATGTGTCAGCTACTGCACTATCTCAAAACAATCGCTATGCCTGAATATATAGTTTTGCAATCGAAGAGGAATGTCGATCGAATATTTAGGCCTTAATTGAGGCTAATTTTTCATCTAAATTTAAACCGATGTTATAAAGCTGCGTTGAGTCTTTTTGGGCTTTATGAAGTGAGGATATTAAATCGCTTTCTTGCGCTTCACTTAAGCCCAGTCGGAGAAATGATTCTTCAATATCGTCAAGTAAGTCAGAGAGGATCTGTT
>NZ_CEXLVS010000453.1:0-1407 GCF_982684285.1 Salinicola sp.
TCAGCAATAACCCCTAAATCATGCGTGATCAAGATGATAGCCATTCCATTGTCATTTTGTAATTCCGACATAAGTTCAAGGAGTTGTGCCTGATTGGTAACATCTAATGCTGTTGTCGGTTCGTCAGCGATCAAAATTTTCGGTTCGCACGCCAGGGCGATGGCAATCATGACCCGTTGGCGTTGTCCACCGGACATTTGGTGCGGATAGTCATCGACCCGGGCCTGTGGATCGTTTAGCTTGCGCCTGGCCATGGTTCGCAGCGCCAGACGATCTTGGGGGGCGCGCAATCGATCGACGTTGCTGAGTACAAACACCCACTTGCCATATCGGTTGGGCTCCAGATAATGCCACTGATCTTCTTTCTGGAAATAGCCAGTGGTAAAAAAGGTGACTACTCGGTCTAGGTCATAATAGCCACCGATACCTAGTACGAAGTCCACCCGTTTGCGGATCGAGGGCTCGAGCGCCGCCAGTACAGCTAGACCCACCGCATAGCTGAAAGCACCGATCCCAGCAGGGCTCTGGCTTTGTAATTCGGGTCGTGATAGCAAATGAACAAAAGCATCCACCAGACCTTGCACATCTTCTGATCGCACCTTGAGCGCGCGCAGGTTAGGCAGGTCCGGCACCAGCACTAGAAAGCGGGCGCGGGCCAGTGTGGAGGCAAAAGCTATCAGGCGGGGATCGTTCTTGCCTGTCTCGACTAGCCCAGGAGTCAAGACTAGCGTGGCAAGTGGTGGTTGCGCTGGTTGGTACAAGTCGCCCCGATACGTTCGACCCTGCACAACATAGACTACCTCTCGGCGCAGGGGCGTTGGCGTGACTTCCTTGAGGCGGCTCTCTCCGATAAGTTTGGCCAGATCTTCCAGCACCCACGCTGCCTCGTCATCTGGCAAAACAGTACAGCCGTTCAACAGTAGCAGGACGATAAGAAAACCAGTCCTCCACGATAGGATAAACGTATGTGGGCTCCAATTCATTTCGCCCTCTGAGTTGATTCAGTGAATGCAATAATATTCTACTATTGTACTTTTTCAGGCAAATATTTTTGCTTCTCCATTGTACCAATGGAATAGCTTTAATTCCGGGTCAAAATTGGTGGCGTAGTTGGTCGTTATACTGAGATGAGTGTATACACTACCCCCAATTATCCAAGAGAGGGCAGCAGCCAAAATATCCCTCGGTGGTTAAAATTTAATCCCTCCGTCACCTTTATCATTACGTTTAAATTTACCTTTGATATTCTCCCACACCTCTTTGCCGAGTAAAACAATTGAAGCCCAAAACAACAGTTCACCAGAAATAATTAGAAAAGTAGTTGCCTCCGCGACTTGCGCTTTGGATATATCTATAAAAGGAAGTAGAGCAATTGCACCCCAAGGAACAAATGATAAAACTAAAAAT
>NZ_CEXLVS010000454.1:0-1404 GCF_982684285.1 Salinicola sp.
ATTCGGGTGCCGGGCTCACCGCCCAACAAATCGAATCATTGTTCACGCCATTTGTGAGGCTGCCTGAACATAGACATGTTCAAGGCACCGGTATAGGTTTAACGATATGTAAACAGCTTATTGAATCGATGAATGGCACTATTGGAATAACAAGCATGCCGGGTACAGGAAGCACCGTTACGCTCACCGTTCCTTTAAGCCAGTCGACTTCCGATCACGTGTTCTCTCCTGCAAGTAATGCTTAAGTTTGGCAGGCTTATTGCTAAATAAAACATAGGTAGAGCCAATTACCCAGCAGGCAATTAATCAGGGATGGCATAACCAACAATTAGTTGAATAATACGTTAAGGAATGCGAACAGTTAGGTTCTTAGCTCACTCAAGAAAGAGCAACATGCGCCGTTAAAACAAGTGAGGGGGTGCAGCATGAAGACCTTGATATTGTTACTACTAGTTAGCTTTCAAGTTTCAGCAGAAGAGATCGACAGATCAGCTATGAATACTTGTTCTTACGCTGGCGGCATAGCCAGAGAAACTCAAAATATTCGTCACATTGAACAAGACAATTGGATAATATTCGAATATAAAGTCAGTTTAATGTACGAAGAAGGCGAAGGCCTTAATAACCTTCTCGTAATAGCTAAAACTGTCTATGACTATGCCCCCATAAATTCAAGCTCAACAGACGTATTTAACAACGTTTTTGATGCATGCATGGGCAAACACATCACCCATACTGTCAGCTTGCCCGAATTTGAATTATGACCCACTAGGTCCTTAACTGACCAAATTCGGCAAAGATCAGATTAAATCACCTGCTTAACAGTTGTCTGATGATTAATCTGACTCAGTAGTAATAAAGTGGCTACGTATTTTCTTACTTACGAAAGTCATGGTGGGCTTGAACTTGAGCAATAAACTGCTCCCGTACCTTTAACTCATGTAATTGCCTCTCTTCTACGAGGGGCATCATGGGAAAACGTTCACGCAGTGCTGCTGCAAACAGTCCCAGTCCTTGATATAAATACGCTTGTTGGTCTTCCTGATATACCTTAACGTGAAGCAATCCACAGCTTGGGGAGTTCTGCACTAAGATAAAACCATCTAGATTAGAAAAACCGGGCAGTTTTGCCTCTATCGCCTTGTTTAGCTGATTAGATAAATCTTCATGTCCGTCATCACGATACTGTAAGGCTGGAAACTCTGTGTTGCCGACCAAATGCATAGGCGCTCTAGGGATACCAAAGCCAGCAGCGACTTCTGGACAAAAAGTCACCAAATCAAAATGCGCGGCTATAATGTTCAGACAGATATCTGACCGTTTATCAGCGCCGTCATAACGTACTTGCATTCCTGCTAAACAGGCACTGACTCCAACTTGAATAGTAGAGGAAATCACCATCAA
>NZ_CEXLVS010000455.1:0-1396 GCF_982684285.1 Salinicola sp.
GACATTAGATCGGCAAAGGTACCTATGTGACGTGGCAACCCGGGATCTGGGCAATCACAGGCATTTTGATTTGAGTTTTGCTCACTCATAAGGGGTGTATCGTAATAACAAAAGAACTGATAGTACCTAGATAATTGAAAATTAACAATAAAACCAGTCTTGTTTGACCGTGTTATGTAGTAAAGCCATCGGCATAAATTGATGCCGATGAGAAAAACTATACAGGCTTGAAATAAAAGATTGAACAGCATATAGAGACTAAATGAAAATTAATAATAATTTAAATCATTAAGTTAAGGGTGTAGCATTAAGTGTAAGGCTATAAGGCCAATAGAGTTTGCATGCCATTAGAATTTGTTTTCCATACTAGGGTACTTTGTATGCAACAAACTAAAAATTCAACTCACAACAATCGAGCCAATAGGCAACGGTAAGGATGACTGCCGCCAACCATGAAATAGTATTGTTACGTCACGGTAAAGCCGAAGCGCATTTTCACGGCAGTGATTTTGACCGAGATCTTACCGATAGCGGACGTGAGCGGACTGCTAACATTGCGAACTACATGCGTGAACAACTGCTGCATCCAGACATTATTCTTTCATCATCTGCCAGACGAGCGATAGCAACAGCAGATATTGTTTGTGCTGCTTTTGTGCTTGATATAAATACGGTTGATGTGCGTGCTGATTTGTATGAGGCAGACTGGCATGATGTACTCAATATAGTTCAACAATTACCCGACACTGTGATGCGCGTATTATTGGTTGGCCATAACCCAGCTTTTGAATATTTAGTTGAAAAATTAATACCAACATCAACTGAAGATATGCATTTATCACCATCATCCATGGCTAGACTTACGTTTGAAGGAAAGTGGTCAGACTTATCGAGTGGGCAATGTCAGCTGTTATCGATCAAACATGCACAAGAATTAGTCCTGTAATTTAAAGTGAAAGTTATGGATTATGGATAGCGACTTATCAAAATTGAACGGCTTATTGATGAGGTGAAATTTAGATCTACCGCTAATAAGGGGGTATAGTTTTACTAGGAATTAGATACACGCATTTGAGGTATTGAAAAATATGGCTGGATGCAAACAATAAGTATTAAAGGCCAGAGACAAGAAGGTGAATAACGATACAAATTAAAGATTAGCTAATATCGCACCGCTAACGTTAAGGCTGCTATGTGCGGGTTCCATTACAAGTATTAATAATAAAAACAATAAAAACGCGTTAAGGAAATAATTATCATGCTAGAAAAAATAAAAAAACTGTCAATTATTCAACAAATTGCCATTATCTTATCGATGACCTCCGTCGTCATATTCAGTAGTCTGAGTTTTGTTGCCACCAGTCAAACCGAGGCAATTCTGATTGAGCAATCACAA
>NZ_CEXLVS010000456.1:0-1391 GCF_982684285.1 Salinicola sp.
ACTAGACCCATACTGACGCTAATCTTGATGTTATGTTCACCCCATGAAAATTGGTAGTTTTGTATCGATGTTTGAATAGATATGGCGACTTGATAGGAGTCGTCAAGTGATGTGTTTTCCATCAATATGCCAAATTCATCCCCCCCTAAGCGGGCGAGCGTATCGCGCTTGCGCATTGCTACTTTTAGTACGGAACTAACCTGGCGTAACAGTTCATCGCCGGCGACATGCCCATAGGTATCATTCACTACTTTGAATTGGTCGAGATCTAGGTAACAGAGTGCATGCTCATTAGCGCCATGACGTAGAGTGGCAAGTAACCACTCGGTACGGCGTTCAAATTCGCGACGGTTGATCAGGCCGGTCAGATCGTCATGATTCGATTGGTAGATGAGTTGCAGTGAACGATCTTTGACCTTCTGTTCGAGCATATCATTGAGGTGCTGTATTTTTACTTCTGCAATCTTACGCTGACTAATCTCAAATTCAAGTTCTTCATTTTTTATTTTGAGTAGTTTGGGGCTAGGTAAGGCAATAATCTGTGGCATTAGATACCAAAGGAGGATTGCCGTGGCAACTGACACGATGCCAGTTAAGGCTTTGATGATCGCTTGTATCCCAAAGTCTGGGGTCCAGATAGTCCAGATACTAAAGAAATGAGTAGTACCACAGGCGATGAAAATGAGTATTCCAAACGGAATAACAAATTTTTTATAGGGTATATCATCTCGATTCAAGAAAAAGTAAAGTAAGCCTGCTGCTACAGCAAAATAGGCTAGACCAATGGCAAGATCGGAGATGACGTGGGTAAAAAGAATATCTTCACGCCATTGAAAACACATGCCATGCGGCATAAAACCTGTTGAATTAAAGATTGATTCCATCTCGAACTCCTTTGCATGCACTGTAACTGCTGAACTTTCATCTAAGTTACTTTGAGTGTTGATTTTTCCTAAATAGCGTTAGTCGGTAAAATTAGCTGGGATTATGATATTTCTTAGATTTACAGCGATTAAAGTATTGCATTAATGATTTTCTGTCACACCTGAAAACAGCGCTGAATAATCAGTATCTTCAAGTCCTTGTGATAAGGTTATATCCAATAATTGACTAATTCCTTGTAAAGCACAAGTTTCTAAACCCAGTTGTTTGGCGACGGTTAAAAATAGCTGAGTATCTTTGGCTAAATGTTTGGTGGGGAAGTTGGGATTGGCAAAATCTCTCGCTAACATACGGTCAAGTTTTTTATCAAACGTGGGGGCATAGAGTGCACTGTCGCGCACTATTTTCATAAATTGTTCAGTTTGTATGCCTTCTTTTTCGACTAAGGCCAGACTTAAGGCAAAACTCGCCGTCAAACCGGCGATAAGTTGGTTCATAGCCAGTTTAAC
>NZ_CEXLVS010000457.1:0-1390 GCF_982684285.1 Salinicola sp.
TTGTCTTACTCATCAGTTTGGTTGGCGGTATAACGCAGTCACGATCCAAAGCCTATATTAAAGAAACGGCCATTTGGGCCAGTCAGAACTTACCCGAAAATAGCACCGTCATTACCGATAATAAAATAATCCAATATTATTACCAGAGCCACCAACCTAAAGCTGCATTATCTAAAGTTTGGGTTGATTCATACCATAATGATGCGTATCAAAACAGTTTTAATCAGATCGAAAAAAATTATCTCAACTATGATTATTTAATCGTCGTGGAAAAACGCAAAAATAAAAAAATAAAGCAGCTATTAGCCACGATGAAACTGGAACAAATTTATAGCCAAGAAACAAAACGTCAGAATAAAGCCAGCGTATATAAAATATTGGCTGACTAAATTAGATTTCCAGCAATATCCTGTAATTCTTTTTGAATTCGTTTGAGC
Source organism: Salinicola sp. (assembly GCF_982684285.1). Lineage (NCBI taxonomy): Bacteria > Pseudomonadati > Pseudomonadota > Gammaproteobacteria > Oceanospirillales > Halomonadaceae > Salinicola > Salinicola sp. Next base: position 438 of record NZ_CEXLVS010000457.1, read on the forward strand.
TGTTTGGGTTTGCCCGTGCCTTTACCCTGTAATTCAGGGTTGAGAATCGCAGTGGCGTGATTTAAATGTCTGACATAGCGTGATAATTCACTCGATTCTAAAAACTTCATGGTGAATCCACTTTCCTCAAGTTTTCGATGCATGACCTTGCCTGCCGTCTCACCACCATCATTAAAACCATTGGTATATTTTCTTACCTGCTCCGTTTTATACAGAGCGCAATGACTGCGCAGGTAATAATAATTATCCCCTTTACCCGCAATCGCGCCATAGCCTTTACCTATAAGGGGGTACCAGATCTTTTCTTGCCAAAATGTCTCTATGCTTTTCAACACCCGTTTATACCAAGGTTTGAACTCCAACTTCCATGAGCCCACCCCGGCTAAAGACGCTTCTGATTGTATTTGTGTTAATAAAAATTCTAGCCACTTGGGATGCGTCACAAAGGTATCCGTATGAATAGATAAAAAATAAGGTGTGGTCACTTTTTCTAAAGCAAGATCCAAGGCATTACTATGTGCGATCGCGCCTTTTTCACCTTCAACCTTATCCCTTGTTATTAAGGTTATCCAATCTAAGGATTTTAAATAATCTGATGAATCATCATTTGAGCCATTATCAATGACGATAAGCTCTGCTCTCGCTAAATCTGTATTTTTCTTGAGTAGAGCCAAACACAATTTCGTCATTTTCAACGTTTTGTAATGTGGGATTAAAATCGCTACGTCTTTATTCATTATTTTTCACCAACTCATGTCACACAAGGTTTACATCTGAAAGTTCAGGCTTAAGGACACATGTTACCATTGCCATGACTTGCCAAAGTGATATTTACACCTACCACATTGTTACAGTTACGTTATCATTGCCACGTCCCGTCAATATTTATTTAGAACTACTCTCACCGATACAAATATGAAAGACTTTTGGAATAGTAATAGTTGGCAACAAAT
>NZ_CEXLVS010000458.1:0-1387 GCF_982684285.1 Salinicola sp.
ATCACCGACACTTAGCATCAGTGTATTGCCACCCAAGAATTCATGCGGAGCAATGCGGTGCATGATGGTTGCAATGGGTACGAATAAAATGCCTTGTTTAAAGTTTGGCAATTGGTGCAGTGTTTCTAAGCGTTCAGAGATAATATCTTGATGCGGTGAGAAGGTGTCGTAGGGCAACGTTTCCCAATCAGGAAAATGCAAAATGGGTAGCTGTTGTTCACCTAGATAGAAACGTGCTTCCAATTCCAAACGGTGAGCGGAGGCGGTGTCATCGGTTAAAACTAAAAGAGGGCCATCATGTTGTTGAGCCGCTTTGGCTAATAATAAGCCCTGAGCGCTGCCATATAACTGACCTGCACGGAGTTGTTCTTTATTATTAGTTGGAAGTTGTGGTTGTAATGGGCTGAATGAAGCCATGGCACTCTAAATAATGATCTAAAAGCCTGCTATTTTCCCATACAAACTGATGGATATATAGCGTTAATTCATGGAGGTCATTTTATTAACTGACTATTTGAGATCTTTGCACGAGTTGTCTTTTATGACATATCTGCGTTAAAAACAGTCTAAAAATGCTCATTTACACTAGTAAACTGCGCTTTTTCGATTATTTGTGCCTTGCTATGACAAAAAATACAACTCGTGCAAAGGTCTCTTATTAATATGTGATAAGGTACAGCCAAATAAATTTATTGCAATGGTGGAAAAGATGGCTAAACGTACAGAAAATGTTGTATTACTAAAGGTTATTGGTGTTTTTGAATTAGTTGTGGCAATAGTAATGATTTACTTTTTTAGTGAACAAACGCCAGCGTTGATTGGTGGTATTGTATTACTGGGCTTTTCTGCCAATAGTTTTTATCAAGCACATAAGTGTTATAAACGTCAGTATTCGCCGAAAAAAGAAGATTAAGCGTTGTATAGACTATATTAATGGAAAAGGATGTTCAATCAGCCGATGCCGAATTTGATTCTTCGGGATTTTTAAAAACGTTGACCAGTCGTCCTGGTGTCTATCGGATGATAGCTGCGGATGAGTCTGTAATTTATGTTGGCAAAGCAAAAAATCTAAAAAAACGTGTATCCAGTTACTTTCGTAAAACAGGTTTAACATCAAAAAACCGAGTGATGGTGGCACAAATTGCCACTATTGAAATAACGGTTACTCACACTGAAAATGAAGCACTTATCCTTGAAAATAATCTTATCAAGGAGTTTATGCCACGCTATAACATTCTATTGCGTGATGATAAAACCTATCCTTATTTATTGATTTCAGATGACAAATACCCACGATTAAGTTTACATCGTGGCGCCAAACGAAAGCGTGGACAGTATTTTGGACCTTATCCTAATGCTCATGCGGTCAGAGAAAGCTTAAGTTACA
>NZ_CEXLVS010000459.1:0-1385 GCF_982684285.1 Salinicola sp.
TACCCCATGGTAAGCGAGGTCGCATACCCTAGCAGGCCAAACGTCTCACATGTTCATCCTCATCTTCCGTCCACAATAATAACTGTGGATAGGTAATATCAAAGTACTGGTCAATAAAGGTGCGAATAGCAAACTCAGCTGAGAATAAGGGAGTCAGTGTTTTTAATAGCTCTAATGCTAATGCAGGTTGCACAGTGCCATAGTCCGCCACATAATCAATCAACGGCCAAGCTGCAAAGCTAAACCAATTGTCTCCACCTTCCGGTTTGTGCCAATTTCGCTTAACGTCCGTCAATACCACGGCTGTTTGCTCAAACTCATCGGGCAGATATATGGCTAAAACTGTAATTAAGTGATTAACCCGTTGTTTGAGTTCTAACTCATCCAGTCCGGCTAAGGCATCTTTAATGAATAAGTCTTTCGCAAAGTCTGCCATCGATACTGACAATAAATTCGCTATGTGTAAGACGGCACTTTTTCCAAGATTCTGTTTCATATCACACTTTTTTCTGACCAATAAAAAAGCCGTGTTGATCGGCCAACACGGCTTTTACATCATAGCGGACTAACTGACTATGCTGTCAATTTTGCTTTTCTACGTAGACCAATAAACCCTAACAGTGCAGGTCCAAATAAAAATAGTGCTGCTGGTACTGGCACGGCTGAAGTGGTAATAACACGAATCCAATCGCCCGGTTCAGTTACCACCATGCGAAGATCTAATAATAAGCCATTGATGATATAACCATCACCGCTGCCGATATTATTCGACTCTAAACCTGCAGCATTAAATGGCAAACTACTTCCGTCTGTAAAATAGTCATTAAATGCAGCAAACAAACTGTTAGTTGCAAGTAACATTCCGCCATTTTGTTGAGACATCACACCTAAAATTTGGCCATCAAAGCCCCATGTTTGGCGATCATTAACACGCGTACCACCCTCAGTGTTTAAAAAGATAAGGTGACTATCGACCCATTGTCCTGCTGCAATACTGCCGCCATCAACATTAATTGCATCCGTTAAATAAACCGATTGCTTTTCATTAAAGGCTTGTTGATGAGTATTGGTTGGACTGTCTTCTTGCACACTGACGGCACTAATAATGTCTGGACCACTGACTAGTGCAGCTTGTGTTTGAAATGACAGCAGAACGGCTGCCAATAATACTAAAATTTTATTCATATACATTTTCCTTTCTCGAAAATGCAACCCAGCCATCTTTAGTCCTCTAAAGATCTGTGGCTTTCCGTACCCAGTTCACACCGAGCTTGGCTTCAATTAAATAAATTAAAGCGAACTAAACATTCGATCCTCGATTGCCTAGCACGAAAAGCAGACACTAGAGTAAATTAATAGCACCGTCAATAGTACTTTGGTACTAG
>NZ_CEXLVS010000460.1:0-1372 GCF_982684285.1 Salinicola sp.
AGTCCTTGGGATTAAGAAATGCACTAACCGTTTTAATGACGAAATAGTGCGCATTTTACCCCACAAGGGGTTGGCATATTTACCACTACGTTCGTTCTCTCTTGGTAATATCGCTGTCCTCCTGTCAGGGGGCAATCCGAGGAAAGCAAAAATCCGACTCATCTCCACTTCCGGATCGTTCTTTAATTGCTCAAAAATTACAGGCAGTATCGACCCTTTTCCAAATACTTCTTCGTAGGCCTTGAGGTGATATGCATAACGAGTTATCTGAATCGCCACCTCACTGATGCCATTGTTCAAACTGAAATCTACGGAGTCAGGTCGAATTTGGCTCAACTCGTGTCCCGTAAAAGCAGTATGAGAGTGATGAGATTGAATGCGTTCAAAGGGGTGTCTCAACAGGTAGATGAACTTGAATTCATAATCCTTGTTAGAACGCATCCTGTCTAGAGTAAAATCAAAATAAGGAAATTTTGAATAATCGGTGCTGGCCTCTAAACGATAACGATGTAATTCTGGATCAAAGTCTTGGAACAGTCCTTCATACCATGACCAACCCTTGCCCCATTGGTAAGCCCCAGAAAAGAACTGTGGTTCCTTTTCCGAACAAGGACAGATCTGGGGATGTTTAGCCAATGCTGCAAATAGGGAACTCGTCCCTGCTTTCATTGCACCCACAATAATCACACAACGTGTTTTTCGACTCTTATCATTTATCATTTATCATTTTCCAAATAATGTGCGAACGATACAGCTTTTGACTAGCTATTGACACACATAACTAGGGTTTATCGGACACTTTGTCCAATAATAGTCTATATCTTCTGAAAGGTAACATCATTGAAAACGTCCTTGTACCATGGATTTATATTGAGAACGGAGTATAACGGTCATTTATCCAAAGTGTCCACTTTACTAATTTCATTATCTAATCTCAGAGTGTTACATGCTGAATTCGTATAATAATTTCGATTGCTTGCGAGGTAGGCTGATATTTTCTTATCGGACATTTTTGAAGCAACAATCCTAAAGAGTGGATATAAAAGATAATCTTCACCTTTGGTTCACGACTTAATTGACTGACGGTGAGCTTAGTCTAGGATGCCATTCCCACCATTCATTTACGCCTTCTTCGGTATCGTCTTTTTTCTTAACGATATCCCAAGTCACAAAATAGTCGGGATCGATAATATCAACTTTGTGTTCTTCATTTTTATAATGGCCGGGGGTGGCAACAAACCAAGCTTCTAATAAGGGTGGCAGATGAAAGATAGCTGGCTTTTCGCCCTCAGCCTGTGGTTTTTGACCTTTAATTTTCATTAACTCAACAGAAAGGCCCTCTTCTTCATCGATCTTGATGCCCGTGCCGGCC
>NZ_CEXLVS010000461.1:0-1372 GCF_982684285.1 Salinicola sp.
ATGAAAAGATTGCGCCATTTCCTCTGTTAACTTGTGGCGCTGTACGCCCTCCGATAATGAGTCTACAAGGGCTAATGTTAAGGTTAATGCACCGACCTGCTCAAAACCTAAAATCATGACAGCTCTTGACACCGTGCTAATTTTTTTTCCGCCGGGATTGTAGTTAAAGGAGTTTGCCACTTTTAATAAGCGACTCGTTAACGACGCATCTCTTAATATAGTCTGAGCAACTTCACTCGCTGAGCTATCTTCACTATTTACCGATTCAGTGACATCGGCCACCGTACCTGAAAACACAGGCATATCTTCACCACTAAGGTGTTTTATCCATGACTCTAGTTCTTTATTTGCTGTACTCGCCAAACTAATATCCTTTTAGGGTTTTTCATTTGCAATGCCATGAGGCACATGACCTGTAGCTACATGTTCTCTGGCTGAATCACAATGCCCCTGTTGATCATCAAAAAATATATCCGCACCGAAAGATTCCAAAAATGGACCTTTATCCATGCCGCCAAGAAATATGGCTTCATCAATCCGAATTCCCCAAGCTCGAAGCGTAAGAATAACGCGCTCATGTGCCGGTGCCGATCGGGCAGTAACTAGTGCAGTTCGAATGGGGGACTCTTTATCATTATATTCTGTCTGCAAATGATTCAGAGTAACTAAAAAGTCCTTAAATGGACCATCCGACAATGGCTTTTTAGCCGTTTTCTGTTCGACTTCAGTGAAGGTTTTGAGACCATGTTCTTTATATATACGCTCAGCTTCATCTGAAAACAAAACCGCATCACCATCAAAGGCAATGCGTAATTGTTTTATTTCACTCGTTTTGCCCACATTCGAAGGTAAGATAGTCGCCGCAGCTATTCCTGCATCTAAGGCCATGCGTACATCTTCAGGACTTGTAGATAAGAATAGGTTGGCACCGAATGGGGCGACATAACGATAGGGACTCTTACCAGAAGTAAATACTGCTCGTGTTATATCCAAATTATGATGTTGAATAGAATTAAACACTCTTAAACCAGTATCCGCACTATTACGTGACAATAAAATAATTTCTACGCTTGGATTTGACGCGTCTCTTTTATTTAAAGCCAGTAATTTTCGAACTAAATTATAGGCTGTGCCGGGTTGTAGTGGTACATCTTCATTTGCTATCTGATAATCACAATAAGCCTGTGTACCTTGTTGTTCATATATTCGATGGCTTTCATCCAGATCAAATAATGCCCGTGAAGAGATAGCAACAACAAGAGGCTTTTTTTTCATGACTAACTATCTCCATCTCGCACTAGTGATTGGCCATTTTTACGCGCTATCCGCATACAGCGCTGCCAAGCATTGTCAGCTTTATCAACAATTAACG
>NZ_CEXLVS010000462.1:0-1366 GCF_982684285.1 Salinicola sp.
ACTCGGCCAGTATTCGTTTTACGCTCTCTTGATATTGTACCCTTATGCAAACCGATACTGACAAACGTAATATCTTCTTCTGGCCCAACCTGAGATAAACCATTTGGTATAGTGGCACTTAATATTTGAAGTTCGGCTGGAGAAAAAACAGGCTCCTGCCGTTCTCTCAATAAAATTGTGTTATTAACATACAACGATGATAAAACGGTACGTAACTGTTCACTGGTAATCGATTCTGGATGTTCATTTGCTATACCCGGCTTATCGCGATCAACAATTTTTACATATTGTAAACCTGCCTGCCACAATGTGCGCCCATCTTGACCTAAGATGATCTCATCATCGGTAGGTGCTTTATCTCGTGTTAATGTGCCACAGCCCGTAAGACTCATTGACATAACTAGGCTGATGACTATTATGCTGCCCAAATTAACCATGCGACGCATAGAGCTTTCCTCTTTATTATTACTTGTCATTAAACTGGGAGGCTATTTTCTGCCTTTTGTTCCCTACAAAGCAACTCCTGCACACTTTCGCGCGGGTCACCACCTTCAAACAAAATTTTATAAACCTGCTCCACTATAGGCATTTCGACGCCTACTTGTTGAGCTCGCTTTAATACTTCTTTCGCGGCATACATGCCTTCTACCGTTTTACCCACTTCAGCAACAGCTTGTTCGACAGTTAAACCTCGACCAATGGCTAGACCCAGTTGCCGGTTTCGACTCTGATCATCCGTGCAGGTTAAAATCAAATCGCCGATACCCGACAAACCAAACATGGTTTCTGTTTGAGCACCTAAGCTGTCAGCCAAACGTAATATTTCTGCCATACCACGGGTAATTAACGCTGCACGAGCATTCGCGCCATACCCCAAACCATCTGAAATACCCGCACTAATGGCCAATACATTTTTAACCGTACCGCCAATCTGCACACCTAATACATCATGTGTTGTATATGCACGCAATGTTGAACTATGCAAAGCAGACGCCAAACTTTGAGCAAAAGTTTCATCTGTTGAAGCAACGGTGATCGCTGTAGGTAAATCTTTTGCCACCTCAGCAGCAAAAGATGGCCCAGAGATAACAGCCAAGGAATGAGATGAACCCAACATTGCTGCTGCCGTATCCAACAAAAAATCACCCGTTTCAGGCGTCAGGCCTTTGGTCGCCCAGCTCAGTGGTGTGCCGTCAGCCATTAGCGGCTTAGCTTTTGCTAACATCTCAGCAAAAGCAATACTTGGCACTGAAACCAAGATATGCTTTGCAGAGCTTACCGCCTTGTCAAAGTCAGGCTCAATACGCAAGGTCTCAGGCAACTTTAATCCCGGCAGGTATCGCTCGTTAGTACGAGTGTGCTGCAT
>NZ_CEXLVS010000463.1:0-1366 GCF_982684285.1 Salinicola sp.
CTCACCACCGCCTGAATTTATTTTAATAAATTCGATACCATCTTCATTAGATCTACCTTCATAAGCCTGCCATGTATATTTATCAGGCTGACCGATAGCAGTACGCTTTGTAAAAATGATTTTACGTTGAGTACGATTTCTCCAGAGCTTGTTAACATCATTGAAATTTTGACCCATCAAAATGATATCAAGACCCTCGTGACGTTGTCGTGTTACAAATTTTCTTTCTTCTTGTGAAATAGTTCTAAGATCAGAAGGATAAAAATCTTGTATTTCATCAACGATGACTAGAACATCTTTAGGAATAAATTCATGCATCTGTCTAACATCTTCATCAGGGAAGAAATGAATTAGAGCAAGCTTTTCCTCAAACGTTTTATCTATTAAACCTGCAATTTGAGCAGCACCTTCACGCAAGCCATTTACATTAGACCAAACCGCCCTACCTTCTTTAAGTGCTGGAATAGCATGTTTAACTATTGCTTCGTAGGATTTACCTGAACCGCCTAGACCTTCATGGAAAATAATCATTACCATTGCCCCAATGTAAATAATTTACGAAGTAGTCGAAATGTAAGACCAGCAGCCAAAAGTGCAAATGATTCAGTTAGACCAGACTTACCTAAAAAATACAGAATTGCAGGGTCAACATTATTTAAATAACTACCAAGGCCATTGCTTAAGAATTCAGGAACCGGAATTGACGTAATAAGTAGAGATAATCCCTCTAAAAATAATTCGAGGACTAAAATCCCAATATCACGAAAGAAGTCGAAAATTGCTTGCAAGATAGCTTTGAACCAAGCAATTAGATCACCGTAAGCATTAGATAGCCAACTAATCATAAGACTGCCCACCTAAACGCCATAAAGCCAGAAGAAGCAATCATTATTGCCATGACAACAAGCAATAGAGTGTCCATGACAGCAGAACATTGCATATCAACAATAATAGGCGGGAACACCCAAACAGCGGGAAGATTCCAAATCGGACAAGTACCCGATACATTTACATCAAAAAAACCATCCATAGCCGTGAATAATTGCGTAGCCTGAATAGTGTCTGTAAAAGCAGTTAGGACAGAACCGAAAGTTTTATCTGTTTTTTCATAGAGACCCGTTTTATCAGAAGAAGCAAAAGAAGGACTATCTCCACATTCGGTATCATTAGGATTACAACCTTCATCAGATGAACCAGTAACAGAACCCGATTGAGTCGATGATGAATCAGTTAATTGTCCGGATGTATCATAATTATTTGTAATTGTTTCGTTATAAGTAACAGATTCAGAACTGCTATTTATTGTAGTGACAGCGCCAGTAGAATTATTAATAATTGAGGTTTCTTTATTTGGCGTATCAACAGT
>NZ_CEXLVS010000464.1:0-1351 GCF_982684285.1 Salinicola sp.
TAATGGATGTTATCGCCGCCGTAGACGAAAAAGTGGATAGTACTCAATGTAAGGGCAAGACCAATTGCCACGGTGAAGAACAATGCTTAAGTCATGAATTGTGGCAGAGTTTGAGTGACCAAATTCGTAACTATTTAGCAGGAATTTCTTTAGCCCAGGTTGTTCAGCAACACGAAAGTAGCAAAAATAGCGAAAAAGTCATTCAGTTCGACGCGCTTTAATTCAACATAGATTTCTTTAACGTTTAATTATCTTGCTGCCAGCTTGTTGATGGTAGCCATGTTGTTTTCATTTGAATTAATCAGCGAACAAATTGAACTTCGAGCGGTCGTATTGAATATAGATAGCGATCGCTCACACTATATAAATAATAGGTAATACAATGATTACACTAACAAAATCAGCAGTAAATCGAGTCCAAGAAATGGTGGCAAAAAAAGAGTCTGCAATAGGACTCCGTATTGGTGTGACTGAAAGTGGTTGCTCTGGTTATAGCTATGCATTGGACTTTGCTGAAACAGTGTCTGACACTGATACCGTGATTGAGCAAGATGGGGTGAAGCTGGTGGTAGACGCAACTAGCATGCCTATATTGGATGAGATGCAACTTGATTTTGTTAAAGAAGGTTTAAATCAAAGTTTTAAATTTAATAACCCTAATGTGGTTTCATCATGTGGTTGTGGTGAAAGTTTTAGCGTCACCAAATAAGTATAATTTTTAATTAGGGATAGAAGGGCAATTGGTCAATGGATGACAATAAAATAAATGCTGATCAATAATTAAAAAGCCCACGTTAATGTGGGCTTTTTTTATCTTGCGAGTCTTTCCATTAAATAACATAAACAATCTTGTTGAATAATGCGTTCATCCAAGGTCAACATTGATGGCATTGTCGCACGGCGAATAACTAAACGTCCGTCAATAACGCTGAAATAACGCTCACTGACATCATGGCCCTTTTCATCGGTGGCCAGCAAAGGTAAACCCTCTAGATTGTTAACTGTACCAATTGTGGTATTCGCACTCACATCAGTGAAGTTTAGTTTTTCAAGATCAGGATCCAGCAATAAATCAGCATCCTGTTGGCTAAAACTAAAATTGATGTCTTCTCTAATTTTGACTAGTGCGACCGTGTGGTAAAGATCAATATCTTGATGATGCACCGGATGCACAGGAAATTCAGCAAGGTGCAAACTGCTGTTTAAAAACTCCAAAGCATGCTCAACACCATATTGTTGACCGGGGCGACCACATTCTAAGGTCACTGCCGGGCAAATCTCAGCAAAGGCGGCGGATTGAACACCTTGTGGACGGGTGAAATAGACCACAAACCGTCCGAACAAGATAGCC
>NZ_CEXLVS010000465.1:0-1350 GCF_982684285.1 Salinicola sp.
CGACCCGAATGATGTGACAAAAACCATTGAAGGTCACCCGGCACCAAAGCGAGCTATCTATACCGCGACAGTACCTAAGTAAATATCATCAATTTAGTGTATTGAATAGCGACTGCCATAAACAAAATAAGCATCACCGAACTTGTCGTAACACATAGTGCCAGCTTCACCGTGATATTTTCCATATCTGTCGACAATAACTTTAGTCACCGGATGGCAAGATTTTTTAACGATATCTTTGTTATATCTATTTTGCTGATAACTCGGGTGTCGGTAGCTAAACGAGTAATAACTAAATGACTTATGACCATAACGAGGCTGATGCCTAAAGTTGTAGAAGCTATCAGGCTGGTAAGAATAATGATGGCGGTAGTGTTGACCAGCGTGTTTATCAAAGTGATGGTTGTTGTGACCAAAGCGAATATGATTGCTATGAGAGCCAAAACTAAATGATAAACCACCGTGATGACGATAATCGATAGCAACGACAGAAGTGCTAATTAGGAACAAACTCATCGCAATTAGGAATATTTTGCAGAATGTTTTCATCACAAACACCTCCGAAAAAACGTAAATAGTCAGTAGAGTGTTATGGTTGTAGTAGCTAGACAGATGGAAATCTGATTTGTTGCAAAGAACGGTGAGTAAAACGCTTTTTTCTACAAGAAAGCGCAAATTTTAGCGGGTGATGAGTGCGAGGCCTAGTGGGTGGGGATCAGCCGAAAGCTGATTTACATGGAGGTTGTGTTATCCAAGAAAGGCGATCCAGTTTCCTTGATGGTTTAAACAGGCAGTCAGTGGTTTGATATCCAATGTTTCACTATGTCGAATGATTAAGTCATAATTCACGCAAGCAAGTTCGTTTTGTTGGAAATAGTTCACTATCTTAATATTGTAAATCGTTGATGTGTCTTCGTTATACCACGATTTGGCAACGCCAATAGGCTGTGAAGTGAGGACTTGTTGTGTGTGTTCTAAGTCTGTATTGCTCATGGCTGTTGCTGTATCAATCCCTGCTTCTACACCGGCTAAAAATTCTAAATTTGATGTTTCAGCAAAGACATTAAAAGTGAGTGATAGCCCAGTTGCTATCATTATTATTATGCCTTTCATTAACTAAGATCCCTTTGACCTAATGAATACGAATAATAAGAATACAAGGGATTAAGTCAAGTTAAATGAGTAAACTCTCCTGAAAATTCGGGAGGTTATTCCTTGATTTCATAGAATAAAGAGTAGCGTCTACAGAACGCTTACCGGGCATATTGAAGAAATGCAATTAATAGACTTCACGAAATGGGTATGACACTATTGTTTGCACATAGAGTTTTTGTGGGTTTAACTAGATGC
>NZ_CEXLVS010000466.1:0-1350 GCF_982684285.1 Salinicola sp.
TTGTCGAATGGGATCAAGTGCTTTAAATCTAGTTTCGCTTGAAACAAGCATAAAGTTAATGTCTTGTAGCGTGTCAGAATTACGCATCGTGGTGATTAAGTCGGTAGCAGACATATCGGGTAAATACATGGCGCTGATAACAAGATCGGGCGGGTATTGCTTCATAAACTTGAGCGCTTCTTCACCTGTTGATGCACCTTCAACATTATTAACGCCTTCTTCTTGCAGATGTGATTGGATTATTTTTCGTTGCATGGTTGATGGTTCAATCAACAAGATGGCGAGTTCACTTATGTTTATTGATGGCATCGTGTAATTCCGTAATTAAGCTGGACGAACCAGCTCGATTTCAACTGTATGACGTGTTGTATGATCGGTAAGGTATTCAATGATTGCTAAGGCAAAGTCCATTTCTGTGCCAGGGCCCTTTGAGGTTAATATCTCACCATCTATAACAACAGCATCATTAGATAGATGAATATTTGGCCATTGTTTCGCATCTAAAACACCGGGATAGCAGGTCGCTTTCTTATCATCGAGCAGCCCTGCAGTAGCCAATACAAGTGGTGCCGCGCAAATAGCGGCAATGGCTTTGTTAGATTGATGCAATCGTTTTAAGATGGCATGAATATGTGGATCACCATTAAGATGTGTTGTGCCTGGCATTCCGCCAGGTAATATGATCATGTCAAAATTATCGTAAAGCACATTCTCTAAGCGTGTATCGGCAGTTAAATGAACACCTTGACTAGCGGTGATCGTTTGCGAGCCTAAGCTAGCGGTTACAACAGTAATATCTGCACGACGTAACAAATCAATAAGCGTGACGGCTTCGAGTGCTTCACATCCTTCAGCAAGAGGTATTAATACAGTAGGCATGATTATCTACTCCTTCGCCTTTTAAGGATTAAGGATGTTAATTCCTTTTAGCAGATTGAGTGCTTGTGATAATGGGTAGTCTGTAATGGCAATCGGTATTGTCTTCTCCTCACTTTTATCTTCTGTAACCGCATCTTCAGTCTCGTCTTTTTCTTCTGCATTGCCATTTTCAAGATGCTTGGATAAATCGCGTTCTCGTAGTGGTGAGAAGTCTCTTTTCTCCGATGATGAGATTTTAAGGCGTTCAATTTTAATATCAGGAACTATACCTTCTGCTTGAATTGAACGACCTGATGGTGTGTAATAGCGAGCTGTTGTCATCTTGACTGCTGTGTTATCTGTTAAAGGCATCACGGTTTGAACCGAGCCTTTGCCGAATGTTTTTGAGCCAACAATCACCGCCCGATGATGATCTTGCAATGCACCAGCCACGATTTCTGAAGCAGAAGCCGAGCCACCATTGACTAAGAC
>NZ_CEXLVS010000467.1:0-1349 GCF_982684285.1 Salinicola sp.
CTGTGACAGCAATAACCATGATCGTCGTCGACCTAGCCTTGCCGTTAATACCGGCAAGGGTAATTTATCAACCAACGGTGCCCAGATAAACTTAAAGGAATAGCCTAATGCCGCCCAGCTAAAGTATGTAACGGCAGAACGTTCAATCCCAGCTTCACGTAACCATAGGCTGAGTGATGAAAATATAAGTAGTATTGGTAATCCTGCGGAAATGCCAAAAAACAGCATGGTGATAACTCGCGGATGCTTAAAAGCCGCAATTGTTTCTAGCCACGTTTTGCTTGAGGCTACTTCACTCATGCTGTCGTTAATGTGTAATCATAATCAATAATCAACGGCGCATGATCAGAGAAACTTTCATCTCGATAAATCGCAGTCGATTGTACTTTACCTTTTAAATTTGGCGATAAAATATGGTAATCAATCCGCCAGCCAACATTATTTGCACGAGCCTGACCACGATTCGACCACCATGTTTACTGATGTTCTTCCTGCTCTATTTCTCGAAAAGCATCAATAAAACCGACATCATCAAATAAGGTATCTAACCAAGCCCGCTCCGCTGGTAAAAAACCAGAGTTTTTCAAATTGCCTTTCCAATTACGAATATCTTCATTTTTATGAGCAATATTCCAATCGCCAGTCACAATATAATCACGTCCAGAGGCTTTCATCTCCTCCATTTTCGCCATCATATGATCCATGCAACGATATTTGAGTAATTGGCGTTCTTCTTTGGCAGAACCTGATGGCATATAAAGTGAAATCACACTTAAATTGCCAAAAACAGCCTCAATATAACGCCCTTCGGAATCAACCTCATTATCCCCCATACCAACAATCACTTCGTCAGGTTGTTGACGGCAATATAAAGCGACTCCGCTATAGCCTTTCTTTTGAGCATCATGATAAAAGCAGTGATAACCTTCGGGATGATAAAGCGCATCACTCAGTTGATCAATTTGTGCTTTCGTTTCTTGAATGCAAACCACATCGGCTTGTTGCTTTTGAATCCAATCAAAAAAACCTTTACGCCCTGCTGCGCGGATGCCATTTACATTGGCAGTAATAATCTTCATGCTTTTATGTCCAAAATAAAACTTTTCCGTATAATAGCACTTAAGTTCATATATTCCTTTGACAATTCATTCTTAAATCAGGATAATGTCCGGTTCATTACTAGATTTAGTTACATCGGAGAAGTACATTGGCAAACTCAGCACAAGCAAAAAAACGCGCTCGTCAGGCGGAACAAAACCGTCAACTTAACGCAAGTCAACGTTCAGCAATGCGTACCAGTCTTAAAAAGCTAGATGCAGCAATTTCTGCTGGCGATAAAGAGCAAGCAA
>NZ_CEXLVS010000468.1:0-1341 GCF_982684285.1 Salinicola sp.
AAGCATGCCGTCTTTATCCATACATTCGATATGTGTTGCAGTTAAGTCATCAATTGTGTGAGATTGGCTTAAGCTCGGCTCTCCCATCATTTCGATAACATCTTGTTCTGACATATTCATTTCGATTTCTGCTTCACTTGTTTTGGTGCCGCAAGCGGTAAGAAATGCACTAAGGAAAAGTGCGATAAAAAGTAATTTTATTTGTGCAAACATAATGTTCCTTTGAGGGTTAGCTAATTTGAATGGAGCACAGTATAACAGTTAGTAAAGTGATGTTAACTAACTGTTTTTAGTTGATAATAGTTGCTGAGCTGCATTCTTTCCATTTCGGATGGCCCCCTCTAATGTGGAGGGGTATGAATTGGCAACAAAATCTCCCGCTAACCATAATCCTTTAATCGTTGTCTCACATTTCGGCCGTTGATTTTCTATATTGACAGTGCAGGCAAAGGTCGCGCGTTTTTCACGGATCACAAACCCTTTTTCAACCGTAGCAGGAAGATCAGGTAGCACTTGGCGTATTTCTTTGCAGACCTGTTGGATTAACTCATTGCTGGAGAGTTTTTCATGTTTTCCTGGGGCACTAATGACCACAGCTATTAAGCCTGGAGATTGTTCACTACGGTCAAATAACCACTGACTGACTGTTCCAGACATTCCTAGCATAGGAGCAGGTAATCTTATATCTATTGGGTATTGTAAGTAGACGGTACAAATTGGATATTCAATAGGTTTATCAATCGTAATATGCGATTTTAGAAGCTTAGCGCTTTGTGAGGGGTTAGTGGCAATGATGATGGAATCTGCAGTAATGATTTTGCCATCTTGAATGTTAATGCCGGTCACTTTCCCTTGCTGAACAATGAGTCCTTGGACTCGAGTTTGCAAGCTGATTTGACCGCCATGCCGTTTAATATATTCGGCGGCAACATTAGGAAATAGATCGCCAAGAGCTTGTTGAGGTATCAGTAAATCTGCAGCAGATTTATGTTGGCCAAGGCTATCTTGTAATACTTTTGCAAGAGTGTGAGCAGAAGCATGATCGATGGGCGTATTGAGTGTCGCCAAGCATAATGGCTCCCATAATTGTTTAATAAGGCGATCAGACTGCCTTGTTTTTAGGAGCCAATCACTGACTGTTATATCATTCCCCGATAATACTTTAGGAATATTGGCTTGTAGTCGGGAGACCTGTAATAACCCAGAAAATCCGGCACTGCGAATAAGATTCCATGCTAAAGACAATGGCCATGGAAGCTTGCCCTTGGCGGATAAATTTAATGGCGGGTAATCAGTATCATAAATAGTGATATCGATAGACTGGCGATGAAAAGCCTCAGT
>NZ_CEXLVS010000469.1:0-1340 GCF_982684285.1 Salinicola sp.
TAATTATATTTTTATTATTTATTATTTTATTAGTATTAAATTATTCAATATTTACATCGCCACTCACTAGGGCGGGTTAATAGATATTAATGGCGATGCATATGGTCGCCGCGAACGGATAAGTTTCGACTTGTTTGAAGCAATTCACCGCGATACTCAGGAGCTTACGAATAATCTGGATACGGCTATAGGGTTTCCGTTAGAGAGCAGACCGGACTTAGATTTTTTTATGCCACTATTCTTTAAGCCGTTTTTGAACATAGCGGACAAGACTCATAGAAAATATAAGGAGGCCAACAATGAAAAGTTGGATTGAAATACATTTGTGCGCAATGAAGTGGGTAACAAAAACAGAGGCTGGACTCTGTGACAAACACGCTGAGCCGGACTTCTACGATGTCGAAGTGCTAAACTACAAAGATGATGGCTCGATTGAAACCATTGAAGAGCACGAAGATATAAAGACTGGAGAGGAGGCAGCCAACAAGTTTGCCGAAATGATTGCCAAGTATCCGGACGCCGATTATGAGGAGATCTGGAACTGTTAGAAATAAGGAGACTTTGGTCTCCTTTTTTTATGTGTTAAATTAGCACACCTACAGGGGAAAGTAATGACATCAATAGCCAAGATGCGAGACGTAGCACAGCTACCAGAAGACGCACCGCTACGCCAATCAAAGTTTTGGAATCAAAGTGTCGAGAGTGTAAACCCTCAACAGGTGATGGCGTTCGTCAAGCGCATGGAGATTAAAGGTCTCGGCGACAGGGCCAAAGATGATGTTGTCGTGTTGCTGGACATGATTAGAAAGTGTGTGGCTTCTGGAGACATAACTTCCGCAAAGCTGGAAACATTTCAACTTAAAAGCAAGACCATCTGCATTGCACGAATAAGGCAAGAGTTGAGCGCTTTGACTATAGACAGGAGAGACGCTGTACTGTTCGCCATTGCGTCCGAAATGACGTTAGATGAAGTCGCACTGCTTAGATGGCAGGACGTCGATTTTAACATTTTAGACACACGGGCGAGAGAGTTGGTGCAGTATCGACCAAGACATATAAATACCAACTTGGTATTTTGGGAGTACGTCGGCAAACGACTAACCTCTATGTTGAATTTAAACGATCAGTTTGAGAAGGCAACGAACAAAACAATGCGTGATTACGCTGAAGCGTTGGAGCCACATCATCACGCAATGTCGGATAACGACTACTGGCTTTTGAGGCGTGCTTTTTGGAAAGCGTTACTTTGACGCTGACAACCTAAGACAAGTTAAGCAAAGCTAGGTAAAATAAAATTGAGTACCAAATTGAGTACCAAATTTGAAATGCCTTGAACATTA
>NZ_CEXLVS010000470.1:0-1336 GCF_982684285.1 Salinicola sp.
GCAAGCCTTGCGCGCACAACATAGTGATGCTTTCCAATTAATAACCCCAGGTATTCGCCCCGCTAATAGTGAACGAGGCGATCAACACCGAACAATGACGCCTATCGAAGCAATCACAGCAGGCAGTAATTATCTTGTGATTGGTCGCCCTATCACTGCCGCATCGGATCCAATGCTTGCACTTAAAGGCATTGAAGACAGCCTAATTTAGGCACAAAAAAGCCACGCATTTTACTGCGTGGCTTTTCACTCTAACTAACTTAAACGCGATAATTTACACTTTAAATTTACTCGCCGCATCTTGTAATTGACTAGACAGTGCTGAAAGCGAATCAATCGCTACCAATATCTCTTGACCACCAACTGCCGTTCTATCTGCAACTTGACTGATATTAGTAATGCCTCGATTAATATCTTCTGCGGCTGCAGATTGCTCATTAGCTGCACTCGAAATAGAAGCACTCATTTCATCCATCTTAGTAATCATTGCTGTAATCGTATCTAAAGCTTCTCCTGCACACGCCGCTTTCTCCACACTTTTTTGAGCTTGTTCTCGACCTTCATTCATCACGCTAACTGCGGCACTTGCTCCCGCTTGCAAACGCCCTACCATTTCTTCAATTTCATGTGTTGAATCCTGCGTTCTTGCTGCTAATGTACGGACTTCATCAGCAACCACAGCAAAACCACGACCATGCTCCCCAGCACGAGCCGCCTCAATCGCAGCATTTAATGCCAATAAGTTGGTTTGTTCCGTAATGCCTCGAATAACATCGACGATTGCACCGATATTACTAATATCAGACTCTAGGTTATTTAATGTGTCCGCTGCTTTTTCCACTTCGTTAGCTAAAGAATCAATAGCATGCATTGCTTCTGTAACTACCTGCTTACCGGCTTGCGCTTCGCTATCTGCATTACGTGCCGCCTCTGCAGTATCTGCCGCGGTCCTCGCAACATCCTGCACAGATGCGGTCATCACATTCATTGAGTTAGCAACTTGCGTAGTTTCTGCTTGTTGAGTCAATACGCCCTCTACTGTTTGCCTACTCGTTACTGACATATTTTGTGTTTCGGTTTGCATTTGAGCAACACCATCCACTAAGGAATTCACAAGTTCTGCAACATTCTTTCTCGCACTGTTCAACTCAAAAGCCATCCAACTAAAATCACTTTTCCCGGCAATTACAACGGCTTGAGTTAAGTCGCCTTTCTTGATATTTTGAATGCCGTCAACTAAGATATTAGCCCGTTGCATACCAAAATTACCAATATATGTTGCTATTATATAAATCAAAATGCTGGCAATAGTTGCCGTGCTCAGCCCTACAATCAG
>NZ_CEXLVS010000471.1:0-1333 GCF_982684285.1 Salinicola sp.
TTTAAAGCCACCCCATGGTGAGCAATATGGGGTGGTAAATACAACATATCTCCCGGTTGTAAGTCCCAGCTCTGATCTGGATTAAATTCTTGTAGAATTTGTACATCCAATCCGTCGATCAGAGTCACGTCAGTCATCGCCGTATCATTAATT
This sequence comes from Salinicola sp., assembly GCF_982684285.1. NCBI lineage: Bacteria > Pseudomonadati > Pseudomonadota > Gammaproteobacteria > Oceanospirillales > Halomonadaceae > Salinicola > Salinicola sp. The sequence continues at coordinate 154 of NZ_CEXLVS010000471.1, forward strand.
TGCCAGCGTCGAGATCCCATCGCTTGCAATAAAAACACATCATAACTATCCGTATGCGGGCCAACACTGCCATGTTTAGGTGCATAACTCACCATGAGATCATCACGTCGCCAATCAGGAATAAATCGAAAGGGATCTAGTAAGTTCTGTAATTCAGGACAATGTTTATCTACATCCTGTACCAACATAGTCCAGTGGGTAGCCGGTAACCGTGCAAAGTCATCTTCTGTTAACGGGCCTGATGTCACTTGCCATGGACCTAATGCCCCTTTTTCTTCAATTAAACGAGATTCGATTGCAGGTTCGCAAGCCAAACCAGCTAAATCATCAGCACTAATCGGTGACTGGAAATCAGCAAAAGCTTGGCGAATCAATAAGGGCTTTTTTTGCCAATACTGTTGTAAAAACTGTTGCTGGGTTAAACCGGTATTAAAAAATGCGGTCATAAGGATCCTGCATGGAAGAGTAATTGAGGATACGCCCTAGCGCCGTCACTAGTGACCGATATACGGCTAATGCCTGCATGAGGGATATGTAGGCGATACATCGCGTCCACAGGCATTTGTAACACATGACTGATGATCATACGCATCATGCCCGCATGACCTACCACCAAAACATGTTTATCCTGATATTGAGCCAACAAGGCATTCCATGCCGATAATACCCGTTGTTCAAATGCTAATAATGACTCTGCTTGGGGCGGTGTATTATTGACCGGGTCGTCATAAAAAGCATAAAATTCAGCCTTATTTGCTATCTCTAATTGCTGTGCTGATTTGCCCTCCCAATCACCAAATGCAATTTCCATAAAGCTAGCCTGAGACTGCACTGGAATATTTAATCGCTGAGCAAGTTCAGTTGCAAATGCTGCACAACGACTTAACGGTGACGTCACAATATATTGCCAGTCCGCAGCTTGTGCCACTGCAGCTCGCATCTGCTGCCAGCCTTTATCAGTCAAACGATGATCCAGCTGACCACGATAGATATGACCGCCAAGGGGCTCACCATGACGAAGTAAATCAATAACAGTTGTCATTTATTCTTTAACAATCTCCACCTGAAATACCACATTGTCAATTTTGACAATTTTCACCTTAGTACCAACAGGACAATCTCTGCCTTCAATCTTCCAAGTAGAATCATCCACCTGGACTTTGCCATGACCGTCTTCAAT
>NZ_CEXLVS010000472.1:0-1326 GCF_982684285.1 Salinicola sp.
TCCACAAAACGTAAAGGGAATAAAGAAATTGATTTACCTTCCAGCCAATCAACATCAAAAATGGTGATCATATCCATCATACTGGTGATCAAGGCTTCACTACCCGACAAGATCAATAAGTTTCGACGTTTATCGGTATAAACCACGCCCTGAGTTTTCATAGTCGGCTGTAAGATCTTTGCCATTTCAGCCGCGCCGATGAATTCAAGCGGCACAATTTGCAAACCAAAACCTTGGTTTTGCAATCGTTTAACCCGGGTGACAACAGGTAGTTGAGCGGCCTTACTTAAAGGCATGATGCGATACCGTCCTTCTGTAAGCATCATCGTGGCACCATTTAACGATAATACTTCTTGTAATACACCTAATAAGGCATCTTCGGGTAAAGGTCGTACCGTTTGAATAGTGACCGTGCCACTGACCGCAGGATCAATCACATAGTTTTCTTTTAAAGCATCGCCCAACACCGCTTGAACAAACGCTTGCAAATCAAGATTTTGAAAATTGAGATTTATCCCACCTTCATCTTCGGTAATGTGTTTTGCAGCATGTGAACGTTCAGGCCCTAAAATATTGTCTTTACCCACCTGAATTTCAACAACAGGGTTTAATAACTGTTCCGGTTCGCCATTGCTAACAGGAAGATCAGGATTAACACTCTCTTTTTCTGGTACAAATTCTTCACCACTAATATCAGGTAGTGGACGATCCTGTTCGCGTAATGGATTTTGTATACATCCTGTTTGTAACAACAACATCAATACTAAAGCTAAAATGCCTGAGCGCCGCATAACTGCCGTGTTATTCATTGCTTTTAAAATCTGCATAGTTATCATCTTTATCTTTTAAACCTATATATCAACAGCCACTTCGAGTGCATTAAATGGTCTGTTCCAACTGTCGTTGTAATCTATCTTCTAAATCTCTGGGTGGCCTGACCGGACTATTCCTCCGATTAAGGGGAGCTTTTTCTTGCGTATGTTGAGCTTGTTTATTTTGTGTTGGTGTTTCAATCTCTATCTCTGTTTGCAAAATTTCTTTGCCTAACCAGTCCATCGCAATCACGGTGTCACTGTCATTGCGAGTCATGGTTATCTGTGTTGAATCGATCTTGCTTAGGGTCCAGTCTTTATATTTTTCTCCCAACGCTAAGCTCACGACTTCGCTATCTTGCTCACCCAGCACAAAGGCCATATCAGTGTCGTCGACTAGCATCACCCCGACTAAACGAGGTGGATTTTCAAACTTTTCGGCAACCGGCTGAGTTGATTCCTTTGTTTTCTCTACAACCGCTGTTTCAACAGGTTCTGCTGCAAGCTTTTCTAC
>NZ_CEXLVS010000473.1:0-1325 GCF_982684285.1 Salinicola sp.
CGCCGCGCGACTGCATCCGCCGGCCGGCGGCCTGGGCGCAGTACCACAGCCCGTGAACGTTGATGTCGAAGATGTCGCGCCAGCGTTCGGGGGTGACCTCCAGTGCCGGCGCATGCTGGCAGGCGCCGGCGTTGTTGAGGAAGATATCGACCGGGCCAAGGCCGGCTTCGACCTCGTCGAGCAGGGCGTCCGCCGCCTCGGGTTGGGTAATGTCGACCTCCACCGCCATGGCGCGGTGCCCGGCATCCTCCAGGGCCTTGACCACCTCGAGGCTGCGGGCGTGGCCGCGGGCGGCGATGGCGACCGTCGCGCCAGCCTCGGCCAGGGCGTGGGCGAACGCCTCGCCGAGACCGCCGTTGCCACCGGTGACCACGGCGATCTTGCCGCTCAGGTCGAACTGCGACATCACGTTCATGCTGGTCTCCTCCCTCTGCTGCAGTGTGGAATCGCCTGCCGGCGTGTCATTTCACGGCGCCCATGGTCAGCCCCTGGACCAGCCAGCGCTTGACCAGCAGCCCGGCGATCGCCATCGGGCAGACCACGATGGTGCCGATCGCCAGCAGCTTGCCCCAGTCGATACCGGTCTGGGTCAACAGCTGTGCCGCGGCGATGGGGATGGTCTGGGTGCTGGGCCCGGAGAAGGTCTGGGCGAAGGCGTAATCGTTCCAGGCGAAGATGAAGCACAGGATGGCGGTGGTCACCAGCCCGGGGGTCATCAGCGGCAGCACCACGTAGCGGAACGCCTGGAACTTGGTGGCACCGTCGATCATCGCCGCCTCTTCCAGGTCGGGCGGCAGGTCGTCGAAGAAGGCGGTCATCAGCCAGATGGCGAAGGGCAGGTTGAAGCTCAGATAGGCGACGATCAGGCCGACGTGGGTATCCAGCAGGTAGAGATAGCGGAACAGCAGGTACAGCGGCACGATCACCGCCGCGATCGGCGCCATGCGAGTGCTGATGATCCAGAACGCCAGGTGCTGCTTGCCCTTGATCCGGATCCGCGACAGCCCGAAGCCTGCCATGCAGCCGAGCACCACGGCGATCAGCGTCGAGACCCCGGCGATCAACAAGCTGTTCATCAGGTAAGGCCAGAGGCTGTTACCGCCGCTGAACAGCGAGGCGTAGTGCTCCAGGGTGGGCGTGAAGAAGACCCGTGGCGTATTGGCCGTGATGACACTGTTCGGCTTGAACGAGGAGAGCACCATCCACACGATCGGCACCAGCGTCCACAGCAGCAGTAGCGTCAGCAGGACGATCTTGACGGTGAGTGAGACCCAGCGCTTGGGAGCGGTCATGAGCGCTTCTCCTGTCGTTTGAGCAGCTTCATG
>NZ_CEXLVS010000474.1:0-1324 GCF_982684285.1 Salinicola sp.
TGCTCATTCCGCCGACAGCTTCCGCTACCGCGTTGTCATCACTCAAGGGCAAAAAATCACCAAAGCACTCACGGGTACAATTACCATTAGCACCGCAACAAAACGCAATGGCAAAACCGAAAACATCACGGTAAAAGAACACTTGCTCAATCTACGTCATGTACAAGTGATTGAAGGTCAATTAAAAATAACCGACAATATTGAACCAGAAAAGATTATTATCACGATTAAACAAAAGAAAAAGAAAACCGTGTCACAAATTTTTGACTGGCAAGTTGAAGACGCATACTAACTGAGGTGAGAGATGTTCAAGAAAAATAAACGCAAAGGTAAATCTACCCGTATTGATACGCTAATAGGGCAGCATACTCACATCAAAGGTGATATCAGCTTCAGTGGTGGCTTGCGCATCGATGGCAGCATTGCTGGCAATATTAATGCAACGGGTGACAGCGATTCGGTTCTCACCTTAAGTGAAATGGGCACGGTTGAGGGTGAAGTCAGAGTCCCTAATCTGGTGGTCAATGGCACTATTATTGGCAATGTCTATGCCTCTGAGCATGTAGAACTGGCACCCAAGGCGAAAATTAAAGGCAATGTTTATTACCACTTGCTTGAGATGGCCATGGGCTCGGCAGTCAATGGTCAAATGATTCATATGAATGAACCTGAAGAAGAAATTCTGGATCTAGAACATCATATCGTCGACGATAATAATAGCTTCCAGTTAGAGCAAAAAGACTAAGTATTTTATCCCGCTTTATAGTGCGCTATGGCTTTACCCTCATTATTTAAGCGTCGTCAGGTCTGGCTGCCAACTTTTTGGGGCCTGATTATCTTCACCGTGGTTATTGCCACCGTGTTGAATGTTGTGTTTCGCAACATCGGCTACTTTTTAGCGCAAGATCAACCGATCAAAGGTCAATATTTGGTTGTCGAAGGCTGGCTCGCCGAGCCAGCCTTATTAACCGCTATTGCCCAGTTTAAACAAGGCGATTACCAGCTGCTTATTACCACCGGCGGCCCCGACAATAGGCATATTAATCCTGTTCATGCTACTTATGCCGAACAAGCCAGTGCGTTTCTAGCCAAACATGGCATTAAAGCTGATCAATTAATCACCCTTCCTACCCCCGCTTCCGCTCAAGATCGCACCTACCTCAGTGCCGTGATGGTAAGAGATTGGTTCAGCGAAAATAAGCCGGGCCAGATCACTATCGATCTTTATTCTGGCGATGTACATGCCCGTCGAAGTTATAAACTCTACAAAATGGCATTTGCCGATACAGCACACATTGGCATTATCGCTGCTGAGCCCAATAAT
>NZ_CEXLVS010000475.1:0-1319 GCF_982684285.1 Salinicola sp.
CCAAATCTAATACACGTGCACCTTGAGGGATCCAATCGCTAATAATTTGTAAATCTACGCGTAAACTCATGTTGGCTCGCAATCAGCGGCGACACGCTGCATATAGGATTTAAATATTTCGTGGTAACGGGCTATAGGCATCAAGAAGGCATCATGGCCTTGGTGGGCCTCGATTTCAGCATAAATAACTTCTTTGCCATTGTTAAGTAGTGCGTTGACAATTTCATGAGAACGGTCAGGTGCAAATCGCCAATCACTCGTAAATGACACGACTAGGCACTTAGCTTGAATAGAGGCGAATGTTTTAGCTAAATCATGACCAAATTCTTTCGCTGGGTCAAAGTAGTCCAAGGCTTTAGTCATCAGTAAATAGGTATTGGCATCAAAATGTTCAACAAAGGTTTCGCTTTGGTAACGCAAATAACTTTCAATTTGGAAGTCCACATCATAACTATAATGAATAGTGTCATGACGAAGAGCACGACCAAATTTTTCCCCCATCGCTTCATCTGATAGATAAGTGATGTGTCCTAACATGCGAGCTAAACCTAGGCCTTGGCGTGGGAGGGTTTGGTGATCTGCATAATGACCATCGTGGAAATCAGGGTCTGATTTAATAGCTGTCCGGGCGACTTCATTGAAGACGATATTCTGTGCAGATAGTTTTGGTGCAGCGGCAATAATTAATGCATGACGTAAACGATCAGGGAAACTGATAGCCCATTGCATGGCTTGCATGCCACCTAGACTACCACCAACAACAGCTGCCCATTGATGGATATTATGAGGAGCTGCCAATATTGTTTGGCTGGTCACCCAGTCTGAAACGGTGATGATAGGGAAATCTGGACCGTAGATTTTATTTGTTTCAGGATTGATGCTTGTTGGTCCCGTTGAGCCTTTACAGCCACCAATATTATTTAAGCAGACAACATAAAAATCATTAGTATCGATGGATTTGCCAGGACCAATAGCGGTATCCCACCAGCCAGGTTTGTTATCTTCTTTACTGTGATAGCCAGCGGCATGGTGGTCACCTGACAGAGCATGACAGATTAATACTGCATTGGACGCATCTTTATTGAGTTCACCATATGTTTCATAAACAAGATCATAGCTGAGTAAGCTACGACCACATTCGAGAGTAATTGGCGTATCAATATGAAGGTTTATAGAATTAACCAGACCGACTGAATCGGCCGGTATTGTGTCCGGCATAGTTTTACTATTCCTTGGTTCTTATAGGCAAAAGTCTAAATAGTCAGCGACGATTGTGCAATAAAGACTTTATGGTTCGTTCTTAGCCTGTTAAAAGTGGT
>NZ_CEXLVS010000476.1:0-1318 GCF_982684285.1 Salinicola sp.
CCAGGCTAGAATTAAATAAATCAGTCCAAAGGCTAAAATGACCCCTTGTTTCATATCACCAATGGTTTCGCCCTGCTCTTCAGCTCTACCTTCAAAAGCGACATTGACTCCATACCGTGCAATCAAATCCGGCAATGTATTTTCTTTTAGATTGGCAATAATATCATTGATGTTATTCACCGCCGCATCCACCGTCGCCGTGATATGGATGGCTAATTTACTATCAGTATGGCGCAATACATCAAACCCACGTCGCGATTCAAACTCGACCACACTTGATAAAGGAGCACTGCCACCTTGTGGTAAACGCAACATAAAGTTTTCCAGTGTTGCCATGGTATTACGTTCACTGTCTGGCAACATGACACGCACTTCTACTTCATCATCACCATCTTGGAATATTTGTACCAGTTGACCATCAAACGCTGCTCGTAATTGTCGACCCACATTATTGACGGTCAGACCTAATACTTCGCCCTGCCCTTTAATTTTATAAATCAATTGTTCTTGGCCGTATGGCATATCATCTTCTATCGCACTCACACCGGAAAACTGCCTTAAAGCGATGGCTATTTCTTGTCCCGCTTGTTTTAGACGTTCTGCTGATGCACCGGTTAGACGAACATCAACATCTTGTCCCGGTGGACCACTACGCCGCGTCGATAGCGTAAAACTTTCGATTCCAGCCGGCAAGATAATATGGCTACGCCATGTTTGCATAAATTCACTATTTCTTACTTCACGTTCGTCAGGAGAGATCAATTCAATTTGGATGGAACCAAATCGCTCACCTGTTTGCGCCCCATTAGCACCGCCTGCCGCACCCGCGCTACCTAAACGAGTCACAGCAATATCCACCACTTCTGGTCCAAGTTCATTTTTGGTTTGTTCCAAAGCCGTGTTTAGATCGTGCAAAAAGACTTCTACTGTTTTTGAGGGTGTGCCCGCTGTAAATCGTGCATTAGCATAAATAGTCGTGCCTTCAGGTGACGGAAAGAACGTAAATTGAATGCGCCCACCAACTAATAAGCCGATGCACATAATAAATAAACCAACCGTAGTAGCAATAGTAACCCAGCGATAACTTACCGCCATTTCCACTAAAGGACGGAATAAATCATCTCTAAGAGTGTTAAATTTCTGATCTAACCAGTGTCGGAGTGGTGGTGGTTTTGCATGATGGATTTTTTGAAAAGCATGTCTTAAATGACCCGGCAAAATCAAAAAACTTTCAAACAGGGAGGCGACAATGACACAAATAACCACAAAAGGTATATCAAACAATATATTACCCATTATTCCACCAATCATCATTAAT
>NZ_CEXLVS010000477.1:0-1312 GCF_982684285.1 Salinicola sp.
AGGTAGCGTATTAGTGACCGGCTTTGACATTATCTTCTTCTGGGTGGCCAGAATGATGATGATGGGCTTGAAATTTATGGACGATGTGCCATTTAAAGAAGTCTATATTCATGGCTTAGTACGTGACTCACATGGCCATAAAATGTCGAAGTCTAAGGGCAATGTTTTAGATCCTATCGATATTATTGATGGCATAGACTTAGAATCTTTGGTTGAAAAACGTACCAAGGGACTGATGAATCCCAAAGATGCACCCAAAATCGAAAAAGCCACCCGTAAAGAATTCCCTGACGGCATCGAATCACATGGTACTGATGCGCTACGTTTCACCTTTGCATCATTAGCGTCTACTGGCCGCGATATAAACTTTGATATGAACCGCATCTGTGGTTACCGTAACTTCTGTAACAAGTTATGGAATGCCGCTCGTTATGTATTGATGAATACTGAAGATCAAGATACCGGCATTGATAATGATGATGTGGAATTAAGCCTAGCTGATCGCTGGATTATTTCACAACTGCAAACTACCGAGCAAAAAGTCACTGCAGCAATTGATGCTTATCGTTTTGACCATGCAGCACAGGCTATTTACGAGTTTATTTGGGATAACTACTGTAATTGGTACTTAGAGTTATCAAAACCAGTATTAACCAGCGACAGTTCAACTGAAGCCGCTAAACGTGGCACACGTCGTACCTTGGTACGTGTCTTAGAAGCCACTTTACGTTTAACTCATCCCTTTATGCCCTTTATCACCGAAGAAATCTGGCAAACAGTTGCGCCACTTGCAGGTCGTCTTGATGCAGCTAAATCGGGCGACAGCATCATGAGCCAAGCTTATCCGGTTGCTGATGCAAGTAAAATCGATGCAGCAGCAGTGGCTGAAATGGAATGGGTAATGGAATTCATTACTGGAATTCGGTCAATTCGTTCACAAATGAATATTCCACCGAAAAAACAATTGCCGGTTATCTTAAAAGACAGCCAGCAACAGGATTTGGATCGGGTGGAAAACAACCGTGAATTCCTAAGCCGCCTAGCCAACTTAGAAAGCATTGATTTACTTGACGGTGAAGCACCAGCCGCAGCCACCGCATTGGTCGGCAAGATGGAAATCTTAATTCCATTGGAAGGTTTGATTGATAAAGAGGCTGAAATTCAACGTCTGGATAAAGAAATCACTAAACTGGAAAAAGTGATCAAACAATCATCTGGCAAATTAAACAATGAAAATTACGTAGCCAAAGCACCTGCTGAAGTCGTGCAAAAAGAACGTGATAAATTAACTGAAATAGAACAAGCGTTATCT
>NZ_CEXLVS010000478.1:0-1297 GCF_982684285.1 Salinicola sp.
TTATGGCACCTTGATATCCACCATCGGCATTATGGCGGCACGCTACGCTCAAGCAGATAGTCATTGTTATGATTTGGGTTGTTCCTTAGGGGCCGTGACCTTGTCGATGCGTCAGCGTATCTCTCAAACAAACTGTGACATTATTGCGGTTGATAATTCAGCCGCGATGATTGAAAAAGGCCAACGATTACTCGCCGATGATAAAAGTTCGGCAGTGTCTGTTGAATTAATCTGTGCTGATATTCAAGATGTGAGCATCGAAAATGCATCGGTCGTGGTATTGAACTTTACCTTACAGTTTATTCCGGTAGAAGAACGCCTTGCACTGTTGCAGCGGATATATCAAGGGTTAAAACCGGGTGGGGTGCTGATTTTGTCGGAGAAATTAGCCTTTGAAGATGAAGTTCAAGACAGCTTTCATATCGAATCACACCATGACTTTAAACGTAGCAATGGCTACAGTGATTTAGAGATCAGCCAAAAGCGCTCAGCGCTTGAAAACGTATTGATTCCAGAAACCTTAGCCGAACATCAGGAGCGTTTGAAACACGCGGGGTTTGAGTTTGTTGAAAAGTGGTTTCAATGTTTTAACTTTGTTTCAATGGTGGCGATTAAGTGAGTGTGTACCAAGCTCTCTACGAGCATTTAGATAAAATCGATCAAAAAGACTGGCGTCAATTATTAGAGTTGCAAGTTGAACAAAAGCTAGCGTCGGACGGTCATGGCAAGATGGCCGGGTGGCAAGCCGCATTAGCTCAGTTCCCAGATATCACTGACGTTGAAATTGACTTAAAAAATGCCGTTAAAATAGGCAACAAAGCAAACCTTAATGGTTTTGACTCAGCTCGATTCATTGACTTATTACAAACATTTCACCCATGGCGAAAAGGCCCATATTCGATCTTTGATATCGAAATAGATACGGAATGGCGTAGTGATTGGAAGTGGGACCGGTTAATACCTCATATCCAGCCGTTAAAAGGACGAAAGGTGTTAGATGTTGGTGGTGGTAATGGTTATCACGGTTGGCGTATGGCAGGTGAAGATGCCGAGCTTGTTGTTGGCATTGATCCAACATTGGTTTTTGTTATGCAATACCAAGTCATACAAAAATATATTCAGGCTGATAATCATTATGTCCTACCGATAGGTATAGAGCATTTACCCACGAATTTAGGCTTTTTTGACACAGTATTTTCGATGGGGGTGTTATATCACCGCCGTTCGCCCTTAGATCACTTATATGAACTCAAATCTTGCTTAAGGCCGGGTGGAGAATTGGTATTAGAAACCTTGA
>NZ_CEXLVS010000479.1:0-1292 GCF_982684285.1 Salinicola sp.
ACGTCGGATTCAATCTCTATAACACCATTAAGTTTGGTGATACTGGTTTTAACCACATCCATGCCAACACCACGGCCTGAAATGTCTGAAATTTCTTTTTTCAGCGAAAATCCGGGGGCAAAAATGAGCGCATAACATACAGACTCAGTGAGGCGAGAGGCCGATTCTTCATCCATCATGCCTTTCTCAACGGCCTTTTGGCGCAAGATATTAGCATCCATTCCCGCACCATCATCGGAGATGGTGAGCAGAATATGATCACCTTCCTGTGCGGCACCTAGCGTTACGAGACCTTGGCGAGGTTTGCCTGCTGCTTCGCGGACATCCGGCATTTCTATGCCATGGTCGACAGCATTTCTAACTAAATGAACCAATGGATCGGCGAGGGCTTCAACTAAATTTTTATCTAAATCAGTCTCTTCACCTTGTAGTTCTAAGTTGATATCTTTCTTTAAATTTCGGGCTAGATCGCGAACAACACGCGGGAAGCGGCCAAAGACTTTTTTGATTGGCTGCATGCGTGTTCTCATGACTGCTGTTTGTAGATCGGCCGTCACAACCGCAAGGTTGCTCACTGCTTTTGACATTTCTTCGTCTTCAAATGCCGCTTCTAAAGTACTAATACGATTACGGACTAATACTAATTCACCTACCATGTTCATAATTTCATCAAGACGACTGGTATCAACACGCACACTGGTTTCTGCTTGTTTAACTGTTGTAGGTGCGGCTTTGGTCTCGGATTCTTCTTTAGATTTAGCAGGAGGTGCTTTTTCGGGCGCGACTTTTGTTACTGGTTCTGGTTTTTTAACGGTGGCTTTTTCTTTAGCAGGCGCCACCGCTTTCTTCTTACCCTGTATATCATCTAATAAAGCTTCAAATTCTTCTTCAGAAATATCATCACTTTGTGGAGCAGATGATGACGTAACTGCAGCTGGTGTTGTGCTTGCGGTACCGGGCGCAGTGTTGCCATGAAGTTGATCTAATAAATTCTCAAACTCATCTTCAGTGATTGCATCACTAGGAGCTGCAGGAGGCGGACTGCTAGGCTGGGGTTTTGCAGCACCAGAAGCAGCGGTGCTGCCATGGAGCTCGTCTAATAAATTCTCAAACTCATCTTCAGTAATTTCATCACTGGCAGTGGGTGCTGCGATTTCAGCAGTGACCTCAGCGGGAGGAGCCGCATCAGGCTCAAGGAAATAGGCTAATTGCCTCATCACCTCGTCAACCGCCGGAGTAGGATAATTACCTGCTTTTGTTTCTTCAAACATGGTGTGCAGTATGTCTAATAC
>NZ_CEXLVS010000480.1:0-1290 GCF_982684285.1 Salinicola sp.
TCACCATTGACCTTAATCTAACTAATAAATATAAAACGCTTCACACCCACCTCAGCTGCTTGCCTAGCTAAGTCTAAAGTTGCTTCGGTATTAACTCGACGGAACTCTGTTAAGGGATCAGACGACTCATCATTCATCACATGAACGCGTGCAGCTAAATGAATCACCACATCCACATTATTCAGAGCATCATGCCAGTTAATTGTGGGGGACAATTCACCGGTAATAACTTGCTTTATTTTTGAAGATAATTCATTAGAATGCCTGCGAACACTCGCAACTATATTTTTCTCTTGTCGTAAAAGCTCAGTTGTTAATGCTTTGCCGACAAATCCTGTTGAGCCAGTCAATAAAATTTTTATAGTATTATTCAAAGATCACCTTTGCTAATTTCTCTGCCAATATCGAATAGTTATGGTTTTCTTTAACATACCGGTGTCCATTCCTACCCAGCTTCCTACGCTCATCTACAGTCATTTCTCTTAGCTCTAAAATTGCTGCCGCAATAGTTTTAGGATCTGCATCAGAAACCGATATTCCAGCCTTTGCTTCATCAACGGGTAAATACTTACCAGAATCAATTGCGTATAATATTGGTCTTTCTGAATAAAAATAATCAAATAACTTATTAGGTGAAACCCCAAACCTAAACAAAGGCTCATGAAGTAAGCCAATATAGCAAATATCAAACTCATGAAGCATAGACTGAATCTGAGTTTTTAAAATAGGATCAATAAAAACTATATTCCTTAATTCTTTTTCTATAACCAGTTGTTTTAATTTAGCCTTTTCTTTCCCATCACCCACTATCATAAAACTAATATCACCATACTCTTTTAATAGCTCAGCCACTTCAAGCATCTCATACAGTGCATTTGCAACGCCCAGAGTCCCTGTATAACCAACAATAAATTTATCTTTAGGAATTTGTTCGCTAACAGACAGGGGTAATGGTTGCTTATTTTTAACTTCATCCAATGAAAAACCATTCGGAATCCATAAAAACTTATCTTTATCCATTCCTCGCTCGACCATATGCTCAACGGCATTAGGTAAATTAGAAACAACCACATCAGCATCACGATAAGCACCATCCTCGATCCACTGTAGAAAGCGAATAAAAGGATGTTTTTCTGAATATCCACCCACATTAACAAGCGTTAATGGCCAAATATCTCGCACTTCAAAAACCAGTCTACTCTTAAATTTTTTTGCTAATTTTCTTGCTGCGAGAAATAATACAATTGTAGGTGAAGAGGCTAATATGACATCAGGTTTATCCGTAATTAT
>NZ_CEXLVS010000481.1:0-1287 GCF_982684285.1 Salinicola sp.
TCAACTGATCTAACCAATCGGCGCCCGAACGATACGCTGCTTCAAAGGCTGAAATACTAAAAGGGTTGGCTGCACTAATATGCCAACTTTCAAACACCCCGTTTATCAACCTTCGCTGCTCAGGATCATTAATCACCATCGCCGATAAACCTAAGCCAGGAATATTAAAACTTTTACTGGGAGACACCGTGCTGACTACCGAAACATCCCCCGCGATCGCCGCTAAGGGAATATGGTGTTCATTCGGGTAGGTCAAATCCGCATGGATCTCATCTGACACGATAGTGACATTATATTTAGCCGCAATCGCCAACAGCGATTCAAGTTCCTCTTGCTGCCAAACTCGACCTGCTGGATTATGGGGCGAACACAATAAAAGTAACTTGGCGCCATCCGCTGCACATTGTTCAAAATGCTCTAAATCCATTCGATAAAGTCCATCCTTGAGCTGCAAAGGATTTAAGACCAACTCGCGTTCACTTTTAGTGATGGTAGTAAAAAATGGATGATAGACCGGTGGCTGAATAATGACTTTATCGCCAGGCTTGGTCAGTCCCTGAATCACCGCATAAAGTGATGGCACTACGCCTGGGCACATGACGATTGAACGGCGATCTATCTGCCAATTATGTCGCTGTTGAAACCATGATTGCATAGCTTCAAACATACTATCTGGATACATGGTGTACCCATAAACAGGGTGTTCAGCTCGCGCAATTAAAGCCTGCGTCACCGCTTCAGGTGCTGCAAAGTCCATATCCGCCACCCACAAGGGAATGACATCATCTTTGCCAAAATAACCTTTACGCCCATCATGTTTCAGACTCGCCGTCTGTTCGCGCTGAATCATCCGATCAAAGTTAATGGTCATGACTCACATCCCTGTGTGCACCCGTCAGGTGGCTGCCTCCGGCTGTACAACATTGATCCTGTCAACGTTGTCACCCTTTTCGTTCCCAAATAGTCACTTCAGAGAGGCTATGTTGGAATTTTCGACTGGTTTCTCGAATCACAAATGGCACGGCTAACGGCCCTTTTTTCAACTCAAAATGTTCCACTAATAACGCTTTTAATCCATCCAAAGTAGTGAAATTTTCACCATCTTTTTTAAAGCCGCCTAGCCAATCTTCTTTATGAGTATGTTCTTCTAACCACGTATAAGGCGAGGTAATTAGTAGCAGTCCGCCGACATTAATCCGTTCATGTATCGTGCTTAAAAATAGTCCGGGTTTATATAGACGATCAATCAAATTCGCCGCGAGCACTAAGTCATAACCGCTGAACAGC
>NZ_CEXLVS010000482.1:0-1263 GCF_982684285.1 Salinicola sp.
ATCAATGCCTAAACCTACAATATGTACGGTCTTGCTACCCCAGGTCACCGATAATTCAACACCTGCAATTAAATCAAGATCGGTTCCCTGAGCGGCTTTTTTTGCGGCCTCAATACCTTCGGTGCCATCATGATCGGTGAGCGCCAATACCTCAACATTATGCTCAATGGCACGGGCAATTAACGCTTCTGGAGTTAAAGACCCATCGGATGCGGTCGAGTGCGAATGTAAGTCATAACAAGTCATACTGGCTATTTTACGTTAGAATGCCGGTTATTACTGTTAAAACTAGAATTTGAGATGAAACTATTTTTTGATTTTTTACCTATTGTCCTTTTTTTCCTTGCCTATAAATTTGGTGGTGGCCTCTACCAGTGGAATGGTCATGAATATGATGTCCAAGGCATTTATGCTGCCACCGCTGTCATGATCATGGCGACCATCGTTCAAACCAGCTATTCATGGTTACGTCATGGCAAAGTCGAAAAATCTCACTTAATCACCTTGGTATTGGTATTAGTCTTAGGGGGGGCCACCTTGTGGTTATAGAACCCTAATTTCATTAAATGGAAACCCACCGCAGTGAATTGGCTATTTGCCTTAGCCTTTGCTGGTGCCCATCTGTTCACCGATAAGTCCTTACTCGAACGCATGATGGCTGAACATATCCAGTTGCCCGCGGCTATCTGGTTCCGTCTGAATATTGCCTGGATCTTGTTTTTTATTATGTCCGGCCTAGCCAACCTTTATGTTGCGTTTAACTTTGACGAAGCAACCTGGGTTAATTTCAAACTGTTTGGCTTGCTGGGTTTAACCATCGTTTTTATCATCGTTCAATCCATCTATCTCGCTAAACACGCCGTTGAAGTGCCCAACTCCAGTAAGGATGTTTAAGATGTTGTACGCCATTATGAGTGAAGATGTTGAAAATAGCCTGCCATTACGCATGGGAGCCAGGCCCGCTCATATTGAGCGGCTGCAAGAATTACAACAACAAGGTCGGCTGGTTCTAGCTGGACCACACCCAGCTATAGATAATGAACAGCCGGGTGAAGATGGTTTTTCCGGTAGCTTGGTTGTCGCTGAATTCAACGATCTAGCGGCAGCACAAACTTGGGCCGATGACGATCCTTATATTGCTGCTGGCGTTTATGCCAAAGTCACCGTCAAACCCTTCAAAAAAGTATTACCGTGACCGATACTATCGCTGCATTAAAAAGTGCATTAAGCTCATTAAATCCCACCCATCTAGAAATTCAAGAT
>NZ_CEXLVS010000483.1:0-1260 GCF_982684285.1 Salinicola sp.
GTTTGGTGGGGGGGCGTTGTATGTTTGATTACTTGTTTCTGTTGCTTCTTTCGGGTAGTCATCCTCTTTTTCGCCCACAGCATCTCTTTCGTTATCTGTAGTTTCTGTGGCATCATTCGGGAAGGCATCATCACTGTCTTCGATACCATCACCATCTGAATCTGTTGGTTCTGTAGAACTACTGTCATCCGTTCTATAGAAAACAAGATGCATATCATCGACGGTTAACTTATAAGGACCGTAACCCTTAAACTGAATATAGGAAAACAGGCGCGTCACTCTGATCGCCGGATCAAGATCTAAGGTCACATCAACCGTGACATCACCGGTTTGTGTTCCCGGAATCGTCTGACAGTTTTCGGTACGCAAACTACCAACCTGGTAAGCCACGGCACAAAAGTTTACTCTTCCTTTAGGGTTCTTAGCCTCAGGAATATGAGCTTTCGCATAAATTTGCACCGCCTTGCCATAAATTTCAGCACCCCACTTATAATCACGGTTTGCATACACACTGCCATAATCACCGGAATTTATCTCAAAACTGTAATCACCATTAAGTGCACTATCAGTCGTTCTTTCTGATGTTATTCGGCTACTGGATACATTCAGTGCGCCTATGCCTTGTTCAAAGTCATTTTCGTAAATAACTTCTGTGGTGGTGCCTGCCAAAGAAAGCGGTGAAAACTCAGCAAAACGATTAGTTTCTGCTGCAGCAACACTTTGAAGTATAAATAGGTTTACTAGAAGAGATAGCAAACCCAAGATGGGTTTGTGCCACGTTGACTTTTTCGTATCTAACATCAAAACATCCTTTATTTAGGATAAAAACAAAAATCAGACATATAAGCTGATTACTGAAATAGTGCTCGTCATATCCTAATGATTAAATAATTTGATTCTTTGACGCGCCTCTCACTTTTCACTCCAAAACCCTATAAAAATCAAGTGGTCAGAGTAATTGATTTCTGTGGCCGATTCACATTAAGCAATTAATAACTAGTCAGCCAACCACAAAAAAGCCCTAACATTCTTTTATGTTAAGGCTTAAGTCATCGTATACTTCATGTGTGCCTACAAAGCTTCTTTTACTTTACTTATATGTTTTATTTCATTGTATGTTGATTGCTCTGTTTATACTTCTCGCTTTTCCTATCTCCGCCATGAAAGCCTCGCTTAGTTTTCAATCCAATCTCACTTGCTACCGTCTGATGAAACAGATCTGAACCCAATACTTCACCTCTCTCAAGACTAGTTGATATC
>NZ_CEXLVS010000484.1:0-1254 GCF_982684285.1 Salinicola sp.
CTTTGACGTTGTCTAGCAGAGTAACCTTTAATGGGCTGGATTCAGCGGGCATAAAAATATGATTGCTTAGTACAAACGGATACGGCGAGCACTCTCACGAGAGACTTTTTTCTGATGACGCTTAACTGCTGCTGCTGCTGCGCGTTTGCGTACAGTTGTTGGTTTTTCATAAGCTTCACGTGCACGAGCTTCGGTAACGGTACCTGCTTTTTCGACGGCGCGTTTGAAGCGACGTAAAGCAATATCAAATGGTTCGTTTTCTTTTAAACGTACTGATGGCATTAATTATTCCTAAAAATATTTCGTGGAAAAGCCCTTAATTGTACGAAATTTGGAAAGGAAAGCAAAGTGTTAGATCACTTTTCTTTTAAAGAAGGCATAATATTGTCATGAATTATAAGCAAAGACAGGCAACAGAATGCGGGTATTAGGCATTGAATCATCGTGTGATGAGACTGGCATAGCTCTCTATGATACCGAAAAGGGTTTGTTGGGGCATGCACTTTATAGCCAAGTTGAACTTCACGCTGAGTATGGTGGTGTGGTGCCTGAACTGGCCTCTCGAGATCATATTCGTAAAACTTTGCCGCTTATTGAGCAAGTGTTAGCGCAAGCAAACGTCTCGCGTGATGACATTGATGCGGTTGCCTATACTGCAGGCCCAGGATTGGTTGGCGCGTTATTAGTTGGTGCAGCAATTGGTCGTAGTCTTGCTTGGGCCTTAGATGTGCCTGCTCTGGCAATTAATCATATGGAGGGGCATTTGCTCTCCCCTCTTTTAGAAGACAAGTCGCCGGACTTTCCTTTTGTTTCGTTGCTCGTTTCTGGTGGGCATACTTTATTGGTTGATGTGCAAGGCGTTGGGCAATACCAACTATTAGGTGAATCAATTGATGATGCGGTGGGTGAGGCTTTTGATAAAACAGCAAAAATGCTTGGGCTAAGTTATCCCGGTGGGCCTGTTCTTGCAGCGCTTGCGGAAAAAGGCATAGCAGATAAATATCAGTTCCCGAGGCCCATGACCAATCGGCCGGGATTGGACTTTAGTTTTAGTGGTCTCAAAACATTTGCCATGAATACGTGGCGGGCAAGTGAGCAAACAGAACAAGATCAAGCCGATATTGCTTTAGCATTTCAAACAGCAGCAGTAGAAACATTAGCCATTAAATGTAAACGTGCGTTAAAACAAACGGGACGTAACACGTTGGTGATTGCGGGGGGTGTGAGTGCAAATAAAGCGCTACGCGCGCGAAT
>NZ_CEXLVS010000485.1:0-1253 GCF_982684285.1 Salinicola sp.
ATATCTGGATAATGTGCAACTGATTGAGGTAAAAGAGGGAGGATAGTTTCAGCATCGCCACCCGTAATAATAAACCGGATACGGTTATTAAACTGTAGTTTAAGATCGTCGATAAGGCGTTCTAGTGTCGCGGTAACACTATAAAGCGTGCCCGACTGAATAGCGCTAAAGGTATTGGTTGCTAATGTTTTAAATTCACTGTCATCGAGTGTATCTTTAATAGCATCAGTCTTATTAGTTAACGTTTCTCGCATAAGGCTTAGGCCAGGCAAAATCATGCCGCCTTGATGCTCACCATATTTGGTCACAATATCTAAGGTGATTGCTGTGCCACAATCAATAACACAGGTTGCTAAACGCGCATGTTGTCTGGCAGCAATCAGTGCTAACCAACGATCACCCCCTAATTTTTCTGCCTGCTGGTAAGCGTTAGCCACGCCGAAAAGTTTTTGTTCACTGGTGACAAATTTAGGATTAACATCCCACTTCTTCGTCGTCCATTCTTCCAGTTGTTGCGCAATTTTATCGCCCGCAACATTCGCCACAAAGACGGCTTCGATATCTGACAGCTCTTTCCACTGTTTAGTTAACGAGGCTTTAATGCCTGTTTTTCCGCGACTAAAACTTTGACTTTCTGTTAAACCATTAGCATCGATACATGCCCACTTGATCCGACTATTTCCAATATCGACGAGTAATTTCATGATGCAAACCTGATGCTAACGTGGCTGTTAGATAAGGTTTCAATTTTATTGTTACGCATATAACGCAGTTCACCTTGTTCATTGATACCGCAGGCCAGCGCGGTAAATTTACTATTTTCGCCAATTAACGTGATAGTTTGATTATCAAGCGCATCATATTGAGGCCATAAAGGAATAAAATCGCTTAATCCACGATGTTGGAATAGCTCTATTGTTTTGATCATATTTTGAATTATTTTTCCCGCCAGTTGGTTGCGACAAGGTACGTCAGTACAAAGTTGTTGCAGACTAGTGGTTTTTTGGTTTATTTGACGTTGTGTATTGGTCGGAAGCTTGAAATTAAGGCCGATCCCTACGACAGTATTTTGTTTTTTGCCGAAACGAGATTCTACTAGAATCCCGGCAAGCTTATGTCTTTTGTGTAAAACATCATTGGGCCATTTTAGTTGTAAGTCATTGATTCCCTCAGACTTGAGGGTGTTTATTAAGCTTATCCCGATAGCGATGCTTAATCCATTTTTGGCCATTTCAGCGGGAAAAGGCCAAAAA
>NZ_CEXLVS010000486.1:0-1250 GCF_982684285.1 Salinicola sp.
CTCACGCAACTCTAACAAGGTATGTTGCATATCTTCGTGCAATGAAGCGATGGCCAACTCTGTTTTCTCTTGCTGCTCAAGCGGCAGTTTCTCAAACTCATCACTGGTCATGGGTTCGACATCACGTTTTGCTGCAAAAGCATAACTGCCATCTTGCATACGTAATAACACCACACCATGTTTATCGGCTTCCACTTGTAGGGCGCCGAACAGTCGCACTCGATGTGTCCTGGCCGATTCTTCTATTGCTCGGATCCGACCACGATAATATTCATCATCCAGCGCATGAGGGAGTGCTTCCTCCAGACATTCAATCATATCTTCAATATCATGACGTAGTTGTCTGCCTTGACCGGCAGGCATAGATACTGCCCAAGGTTTTTGTGAATCAACAAAATTATGTAAGTAAGTCCAATCCCTAGCTTGAGGTCGGTGTTTGATATGTTCATCTAAAAACCGTTTCACTAAGGTATATTTGCCTGAACCTGATGGCCCCATCACATAAAGATTATAGCCATCCCCCTCTATATTTATCCCAAAATCAACCGCCTCTAACGCTCTTGACTGACCAATCATCATAGGCAGCGTTTCTAACTCTGCCGTCGATACAAAGCTAAATTGCTCCGGAACACAATACTGATACAGATCATCTGGACGTAATTGAGTGGATTTCACCATAATTTTCTCTAGCCTAATAAGTGTTTTTAACTTAGGATAACCCATAGCTAGAGATAACAGTATTTTCATTGAGGTGGAGCAGAAACAATGGCCGAACACGAAGAAAAGCGTCATTTCGTTAGAATGAACATTGAAACACAAGTTACTTATTCCATTAAGGGTGAGAATGCAATATCTCACCATGGTACAAGTGGAGATCTAAGTGCAACTGGGTTACATATGATTACCGATTATGCACCGACAGAAAACGATATCATTTCTATCGTGATGAATCCTAGCGGTGATCGTTTACCCCCCTTTGTTGCTGAAGGTAAGGTCATGCGAGTTAAAGCAGATGAAAACGATGCGAATAAATTTCATGTTTCTGTTGAGTTAACCCAAACCTCGTAAGAAAATCAGCAAACGTTAATTATAGCCAGTAACTACTTTTAGTCATGACTTTTGACATTAAGCCCATCAGCCATTTAACGGGGGTGGGCAGCTCCGCCCCACCTGCCTCTACCGCAATGGTGCCATGATGCAATTCATCTATTTTCATTTGCTCAAGCACAGCTCGACTTTTTAAATCTGTT
>NZ_CEXLVS010000487.1:0-1243 GCF_982684285.1 Salinicola sp.
CGCCATCGGTAACCCGTTTGGTCTCAGCCATACCGTGACGTCAGGCATCGTCAGTGCGTTAGGCCGTAGTGGTTTAGGCATCGAGGGTTATGAAAACTTCATTCAAACTGATGCTTCGATCAATCCAGGTAACTCAGGTGGGGCCTTAGTTAATCTTCGCGGTGAATTAGTGGGCATTAATACCGCCATTTTCTCTCCAGGACAAAGCGCTGGCAATATCGGTATTGGCTTTGCCATTCCAAGCAATATGGTCAAACAGGTTATTGATCAATTACTTGAATTTGGCGAAGTACGTCGCGCTTATCTTGGTGTGCAAATGCAAGATATCACTGATGAGCTCGCCAATGCCTTCGAGATTGAGTCAGGAAAAGGCGCCATTGTCACACGTATTGTTAAGGATTCTGCTGCTGAAGAAGCCGGATTAGAGGTCGGTGATGTCATTCTATCAATTCAGGGCACCACCTTGCTTAACGCCGATACTTTGCGAAATACCATCGGTTTGTTAATGGTTGGGGAAACCGTTGATTTAGAGATCTTGCGTGATGGTAAACAAAAAACGTTAAAAGCCACGGTAAAAGAAATCCAAAAACAAGTGCATCAAGGTCCGGTACATCCAAAATTATCCGGCGCCACGTTTGGTGATATTGAAGAGTCCTCGCCTTATTTTGGCCAGATCGCAGGCGTAATGGTGTATTCCGTCAAGCGTGGTGGTCCTGCATGGAATGCTGGTTTGCGGGCTAATGACATTATCACTTCGGTCAATAAACAGCCCATTGATAATTTAAAGGACTTCAAACCGTTGGCACATAACGGTAAAGAGTTGTTATTGAATATCACACGTAAACAACGAGCCATGTTCTTGCTACTGAGATAAAAAAATCCCGCTGGAAGCGGGCTTTTTTTATACGTTATCCTAATACTAAATTAGGTGACATGACTAACAATTCAACTATGCTAATGTAACTTTGATAACCAGTAGTTGTCATAGTTATTAGATTGATCAAGTACAAATTTTGACGACCGTTTTCTAACTCAACCCGAGCTCTATAACAAAGCAAGGAAATGAATATGGACATACAAAGTTATCTCAATCATCGAATCCCATCTCAACTATCCATTCGCCACGCCGCTTTGCTTAAGCCTTTCAACTGGCTTGCTCTAGCATGGCAGGATCTAAGTCATCATCCAAAAGCCAGTCTGGCGCATGGCCTTGCTGTCTCCGCTTTAATATTAATATCCCTAA
>NZ_CEXLVS010000488.1:0-1220 GCF_982684285.1 Salinicola sp.
GGTTGATGCTCAGGGTCAGCCGATTTGGCCCGACAGATTATTGGTGATGTTTGCCCAAGATATTTTGTCGCGGGTGCCTGACGCCACCATTATTTATGATGTTAAAAGTACGAATCTACTGGCGGAATCCATTACGCGTTCCGGGGGCACGGCCATTATGAGCCCATCTGGATATTCAATTATTAAAAATAAAATGCAGGAGACCGGGGCAAAACTTGCCGGTGAAATGAGCGGCCACATTTTCTTCAGTGAACGTTGGTTTGGTTTTGATGATGGCTTATATGCTGCCTGCCGTTTATTAGAGTTTTTGAGTAATGATCCACTTGAACGTACACCGACTGAAGTATTTTCTGCCTTGCCCTATCGTGAAAGTACCTCAGAAATTCTACTTGAAATGGAAGAGGATGAAAGTCGGCGATTTATGGTGCAATTTGAATCTGAAGCCAGTTTTCCGGGGGCGGAGATAGTCACTATTGATGGCTTGCGTGCTGATTTCCCTTATGGCTGGGGGCTGGTTAGAGCTTCCAATACGATGCCGTATTTGACCTTACGTTTTGAGGCTAACAGTGTCGATGAACTTGAACAAATCAAACAACAATTTAAACAGCAGATGTTACAAGTTAAACCATCAATGACCTTATCCTTCTAGAAAGATGAAACAATGAGTCTAAATACACAAAGCGCTTCTCATATTGCCCAGGTTTTGACCGAGGAGTTACCGTATATACAGCGATTTTCAGGTAAAACGTTGGTAATTAAATATGGCGGTAATGCCATGGTTGATGAAACACTCAAGAACAGTTTTGCCCGTGATGTAGTCTTATTAAAAGCCGTAGGCATTAATCCGGTGATAGTGCATGGTGGCGGACCACAAATTGGTGATTTACTCGATCGTATTGGTATAGAAAGTGAATTTATCGATGGCATGCGAGTCACCGACAGTGAAACGATGGATATAGTTGAAATGGTACTCGGTGGCCAAGTTAATAAAAGTATTGTCAACTTGATCAATACTCATGGAGGGCGTGCTGTCGGTCTAACTGGCAAAGATGGCAGTTTGATTCTTGCTGAAAAGTTACATGTATCTCGTAATAGCGATGATCCTGCGGTTCACGTTTCTGAGTTAATCGATTTGGGTCATGTTGGTAAAGTTAAAAGCATCGATACTTCGGTGATTGATATGTTGACACGCAGTGACTTTATTCCGGTGATCGCGCCGA
>NZ_CEXLVS010000489.1:0-1212 GCF_982684285.1 Salinicola sp.
AATTCAACTTCGCCCGGGGCTTCTTCGGTACCGGCATACATACCACCGATCATGATAGTGTGAGCGCCAGCAACGATGGCTTTAGCAATATCACCTGAGTAGCGAATACCGCCGTCAGCAATAAGAGGAACGCCCGTACCTTCAAGTGCTTTAGACACATTACTGATGGCAGAGATTTGTGGGGCACCGACACCCGCAACGATACGTGTTGTACAAATTGAACCAGGACCAATACCGACTTTAACCGCATCTGCACCTGCTTCAACTAAGGCAGTAGCCGCAGCACCAGTGGCGATATTACCGCCGATAACTTGTACTTCAGGATGATTATCTTTGACCCAACGTACTTGATCTAAGACACCTTGCGAATGGCCGTGAGCCGTATCTACGACGATAACATCAACACCGGCTTCAACTAAAGCAGCAACACGTGCTTTGCTTTCATCGCCAATACCGGTGGCGGCACCAACACGTAACTGTCCTTGATTATCTTTAGATGCTAATGGGTAATCCGTCGATTTTTGAATATCTTTAACGGTGATCATGCCTTGTAATTGGAAGTTATCATCAACAACCAAGACTTTTTCGATACGGTTGGTGTGAAGTAGATTTAATACTTCTTCACGACTCGCTTCTTCTTTAACCGTGATCAATTTTTCTTTTGGTGTCATTACCGAAGACACTGGGTTATCGAAACGGGTTTCAAAACGTAAATCACGACTGGTCACAATACCGACTAAATCATTACCTTCAACAACAGGTACACCGGAGATTTTGTTTGCATGTGTCAGCTCAACTACTTCACCAATAGTCGCTGTTGGACTGATAGTAATAGGATCACGAACAACACCGCTTTCGAATTTTTTAACTTTGCGAACTTCGTTAGCTTGTTCTTCAATGGTCATATTTTTATGAAGTATGCCTAAGCCACCTTCTTGTGCCAAGGCGATCGCCAAACGACTTTCGGTAACGGTATCCATCGCTGCGGATAACAGCGGAATATTAATGGTGATATCGCGCGTCAGTTTGGTTGTCAGGCTAACATCACGTGGTAATACGTTAGAGTAGGCTGGCAGTAACAAAACGTCGTCAAAAGTAAGTGCTTCTTGAGCAATTCTCATCGGGCATGTTCCTGAAATTACTGTAATATGATCGAGTAATTATATAGGAATTCCAAAGGATTTTCAGACTTTATGGCATCGCTAGGTTCAT
>NZ_CEXLVS010000490.1:0-1209 GCF_982684285.1 Salinicola sp.
ATCAGAACTTCTGAATTAGTAACTTTATGAATAAACGTTGAAGCTAGGTATGACTCAACAGCTGCAACGATATGACCATGCAACATAACAAATAAGCTGAATTGAGTTTCGTTACCTGCTTGTACCTCAAGAAGTTCAAAAACACTTTGAATTTGAATGTCAAACTTCCCAATTTGGGATTGAGAGTATATATACCATTCTAGCTCTTCTTGTTGATACCAATATTCTTCCTGTTCATGCTGTTCATGTCGACTATTATAAGCCTGTAAGGCCTCTTTCCACTCTTCTGAACCTTCTTCGCCAACATCACCAAAATTTTCTTCAATCCATTCGAGCATAAACTCATGTTCTTGCTGCTCCATCATCCATGCTTTTACTAAACCCATATATTTACTCCTAGTTTCAATGGCGTTAATTGACAACGAAGTATAGTCAGTGTTCGTTTAAAGTGTCCATTTTCAGAGTGGTACTAGATATGTCTGCTTTGGGTCGAATGCTGACCTTCGAGTAAATCGTCGCTTACGTGCCAGAAGCGGTCATTCGTTTCGTCTACACTCAACGGCTGTTATCAATCATAGAAAGGCTTGTTAGGCATCGTTTAACGATAACGACTAACTGAATGTTGTTATTGATTCGATGACAAACACATAATTAATATTAACATTTAGGCTTTAGTACTTTAGTACAGTTGCTAAGTCACTAAGTCTTTGTTATCGTTTCATTTCGAGAAGAAACCTAATGCCAAACTTGCGTGTAAACCGAGGACGGAAAGTTACAGGCCTAGAATATAAGTATTCGCTAGGCGGCTGAACTGCAAGCATTTAAGGATCTAAATCATGTTAAAAAAATTAGTCATATTACTGCTCGTCACGTTCGGCATGTCGGCATCGTTAAATGCCGCAACGTTGACGTTTGATCCACTTAACTCTACGGTGATCACGGGCATCACTGGCGTGGTGGTCGATGGCGTCACATACGAAGCAGAATTTAAGACAGGTACATACGAGAGCATAGGATTTAGTCTTAATACAAACGCCGTACAGCTGAGAAATGAGTTGCAGCTCGCTTTCTGGTACTATTACCTCTATAAGGGGTCAACCAACGATTACAAAGTTGATTTCACGATAAATGGTTGTTCAAGGACTGATCGTTGTTTAATAACTACGCCAGATAACAATGGGGTGAGCGGCGACCCAAATAGATACTTGG
>NZ_CEXLVS010000491.1:0-1205 GCF_982684285.1 Salinicola sp.
CGAAATAATTTGGATATTGCACATGACTTTGTTGACTGGTTACGTGCCGATGGTGGCACCGAAATGTTACCGGCATTAGCGATGGCTTTAGCCGGAGATGAACGCTCACAGGGATTACGTCAGATCGTATTTTTAACCGATGGTAGCATCGGCAATGAAGATGAATTATTTAACGAAATCAAAAAAAACCTAGGTAACAGTCGTTTGTTTACGGTTGGGATTGGTTCGGCACCCAATAGTCATTTTATGAATCGTGCCGCACGGTTTGGTCGAGGCACACATAGTTATATTGGCTCACAGTCAGAAGTGAGAAAAAAAATGCAGGACTTGTTTAACAAATTGGCGCATCCAGTATTAACAGATATCACTTTAGAGGGAACGGATAACAGTGAAATAGAAGTCTGGCCAAAAGCCATTCCCGATTTATACATGGGTGAACCTTTATTGTTGGTGATGAAAGCAAATGCATTGCCTAAGGACATTACCGTTAAAGGTTATTTTGGCTCGCAACCATGGCAAGGAACGTTAACTCTTAATGGCGGTGCACAATCTGAAGCAATATCAGTGTTATGGGCGCGACAAAAGATTGATGCATTAATGGACCGATATCGCACTCAAGGTCAGCCCAATGAAGTGAAAACTGCAATCACCCAGATTGCCTTGGAACATCATTTGGTGACTAATTTTACTTCACTGGTTGCGGTTGATAAAGCCCCAGTAAGACCGGCAGAAGCGAATTTAAGCACACAGACGATGGCGACAAATCGTCCTGCCGGTTGGGCCATGCAATCATTACCGCAAACAGCGACACCTGCTATGTTGCAGTTATTAATAGGGCTGTTATTACTGTTGTCGGGTTTGGTATTGCGCTGGAGGCAGCAATGAGATGGTCGCGTAACAATACGGTATCGACCGTGTTAATCGTCTTTGCTTGCTGGCAATTAGGCCAAGGTTCATATATTTATATCAAAGCACAACTCGCTCAGTATTTAATCGCATCGGCCTGGCAGCAAGCTGCAACGGAACATCGGCAAGTGAAACCGTGGGTATGGGCTGATATGTGGCCAGTGGCCAAATTGGTGGTCGCTCAACATGATATTGAGCAATATGTGTTAGCGGGCACTAGTGGGGAATCATTAGCCTTTGGTCCCGGCCATGTATTTGCTTCAGCGTCACCCACGGCCGCCGGAAATACCATCATCGCT
>NZ_CEXLVS010000492.1:0-1202 GCF_982684285.1 Salinicola sp.
CTGGTTGGCTGCCTGTGGTCATGCCGGCGAAGATGCCTTGTTATATGACACCGTACATACAGTCGGTATGGAACTCTGTCCTGCGTTGGGTATTGCTATTCCGGTGGGTAAAGATTCCTTGTCGATGAAAACCGTGTGGCAAGATCGTGACGAACAAAAATCAGTGACCTCACCGTTGTCATTGATTATTACCGCCTTTGCCCCAGTCACTGATGCTGCCAAAACGTGCACACCGGAACTGCGCACCGATCAAGGCGATACAGATCTGATTTATATCGATTTAGGTAAAGGTCATAACCGTCTAGCTGCATCGGCATTAGCACAAGTGTATAAACAAGTGGGCCATCATGGGCCCGACCTTGATAATCCTGAAGCATTAAAACAATTTTTTGCTGCGATTCAACAAATGAATCAGGATGAATTATTGTTGGCCTATCACGATCGTAGTGATGGTGGTTTGATTACGACCTTATGTGAAATGGCTTTTGCCGGTCATACCGGTTTGGATATTAACCTCAGTGGTTTGGGTGAAACCTTACCAGTGTTATTTAATGAAGAACTCGGTGCGGTTATCCAAGTTCGTCATTGTGACGTGGAAGATGTACTCGCCATCCTGCGTGAGCAAGACTTGTCACACAATAGTCATGTTATTGGTGGTTTGCGTGCTGATCAGCAGATCACGATTAATGTAAATGGTGAACAAGTGATTAATCAATCTCGTATCACCTTGCAACGTTTCTGGGCTGAAACGAGTTATCGCCTGCAAGCATTACGTGATAACCCTGATTGTGCCAAGCAAGAGTTTGATGCTTTATTAGATGAACAAGATCCTGGTTTGCAGGCCAACTTAAGCTTTGATGCGACAGAGCATGTCGCGGCCTCATTGATTGTTAGTGGTGACAGACCTAAAGTGGCTATCTTAAGAGAGCAGGGTGTCAATGGTCAGATAGAAATGGCGGCCTCGTTTGACCAAGCAGGTTTTACTGCTTTCGATGTGCATATGAGTGACGTGCTTGAAGGCCGTGTTGATTTAGTGGACTTTAAAGGCTTGGTTGCTTGTGGTGGTTTCTCCTATGGTGATGTGTTAGGCGCGGGTCGTGGCTGGGCCAGTACTATCTTGCACAATGCCAAAGCGCGTACACAATTTGCTGATTTCTTTAACCGAGAAGATACCTTTACCTTAGGTGTGTGTAACGGCTGTC
>NZ_CEXLVS010000493.1:0-1200 GCF_982684285.1 Salinicola sp.
CTTATTAAAAGAAGCTTTAAAACCAAACTTGGTGCAAACCTTGGAAAACAATCCGGCCTTTGTCCATGGTGGGCCATTTGCCAATATCGCGCATGGTTGTAATTCGGTAGTGGCCACCAAGATGGCATTAAAACTGTCTGATTATGTGGTGACGGAAGCTGGTTTTGGCGCTGATCTTGGTGCGGAAAAATTTATCAATATCAAATGCCGTAAAGCAGGTTTAAAACCGGATATGGCGGTGGTAGTGGCAACCGTTCGCGCCCTGAAATATCACGGTGGTGTTGATGTTAAAGATCTAGGCCCTGAAAATCTGACTGCTTTAGCACAAGGCATGGAAAATCTAAAACGCCACTTGACTAATCTACAACAACATTTTGGTTTGCGTTGCATCGTGGCGATCAATCACTTTGATAATGATACAGATGCTGAAGTTAACTTGATTAAGTCTACTGTTGAATCGTATGGTGCCAAAGCGGTGATTGCTAAACATTGGGCGCAGGGTGGTAAAGGGGCTGAAGAGCTGGCACATGAAGTGGTTGCGATGCTGGCTCATGAAGACAATAACTTTAAGTTGTTATACCAAGATGATGAGCCGTTGTGGGACAAAATCACTGCTGTGGCGACTAAGTTATATGGTGCCAAAGAAGTGATCGCCGATAAAAAAGTCATGGCTAAATTGCAACGCTTTAGTGAAACCCACGCCAACATCCCCGTATGCATGGCCAAAACACCCTACTCATTTAGCAGTGATGCCAGCTTACGTGGTGCCCCAACGGGCCATACCTTAACGATACGTGATGTGCGTTTATCACGAGGTGCCGAGTTTGTCGTCGCCTTATGTGGCGATATTATGACCATGCCTGGTTTACCCAAACGTCCAGCGAGTGAACGCATTGATATTGATGAGACGGGCACCATAAAAGGTTTATTCTAAATTTAATTCTGTCTAAGCTGAGAAACTTTAGCGTAAGCCTACTGGTCGGAGTGTCTTTAGCAATTAAACTGTTGGGGTGAGATGACTTCAAGTAAGCAATATGCTTTGTGGGAAAAGGACGAGCAGCGTTGGTCCGCCCTAATGAAGCAAAGTCAGGCAGGGGATGCCGCCGCTTACAACCAACTCTTATCCGAGTTAGGCTCAGTGATTGAAAATTATCTGCGCGCTAATTTTGGTCAGCTGACCGTATTAGAAGACTGTGTGCA
>NZ_CEXLVS010000494.1:0-1188 GCF_982684285.1 Salinicola sp.
CACATCAGGTCCAAAGGATTCGTCTACACTTATAACGGCACCTAAAGGCACCATCATTCCTTCGCTATTTCGAGTTTGTAAGCGTGTAATATCTTGTGGTGTGGAACGGAACTCTTTATCAGCCTGAGCTATTACCTGATAGGTTCTACCAAATTGATTGAAATCATTAACATATAAAGAGCCAAGATAAATTTGCATGGTACGGAATACTTCTTCGACAGGAATGCCGAGTTGAACTGCTTTTGTACGGTCAAGATTGGCAGATAACTGCGGCACATTAACATTGTAATTAGAATAAACTTGCATCAAAGCAGGGTCCATATAGGCTTTCTGTTTAACTTGATTAACGACATCATCAAGTGCTTTATAGCCCTGGTCACCACGATCTTGGATTTGTAATTTAAAACCACCTGTTGTGCCGAGACCGCGTACTGGAGGAGGAGGGAATATGGCTATAAATGCCTCAGGAATAGCATTATATCTTCCTTGTAATCGTCCTGCGATGGCATCAGCACTAAGCTCCGGTGTATTGCGTTTTTTGAATTCAGCTAACGTTACAAACACAATACCCGCGCTTGCCGAATGAACAAAACCATTAACAGAGAGGCCAGGAAATTGTACGGCACTGACCACACCTTCTTCAGCCATTGCAGCATCAGCCATTTCTCGAAGCACATCTTCAGTACGGTCAAGTGTTGCACCTGTTGGTAATTGGGCAAAGCTGATTAAATATTGTTTATCTTGAGCTGGAATATAACCAGGTGAAACCAGCTTAAAACTGTAAACAGTTAGACCGACAAGAATAGAAAAAATGACCATCATGATTAATTTTCGAGAGGCAAAAATACGCACTCCTTTAGAATAACCACGCTGACTTTTATCAAATGCTTTATTAAACAAGGCAAAGAACCAGCCAAATAGAAATTGCATTATTTTTGTTAAACGGTCCTTTGGTGCATCAGGTGAACGTAATAAAAGTGCAGATAATGCGGGGCTAAGCGTTAGCGAGTTTAGCGTCGATATAAACGTTGCAATCACAATAGTTAAAGCAAATTGCTGGTAGAACAGACCTGACAAACCACTGATAAAGGCAATGGGAATGAAGATACCTGCTACCACTAATGAGGTAGCAATAATGGGTCCAGTGACCTCTTTCATTGCGTGTATGGTAGCGTCCCGAGGGGTTTT
>NZ_CEXLVS010000495.1:0-1182 GCF_982684285.1 Salinicola sp.
ACAACTTTCTGACGGCAAGGTTCAGTTTAACGTCCGCGACTATGGCCCTGGCATCGATAAGAAACAGATGAAAAAGATCTTTCATCTGTTTTACCGTAGTGAAAGTGAACTGACACGAGAAACGGTGGGTACGGGAATAGGCTTGTCCTTAGTACATCAAATGACCGTCAGTATGAACGGCCAAATTGATGTGGTAAATACTGATCCGGGTGTAGAATTTAGATTAACTTTTTAGTAACAATTAGATTATGTGTGACGCTTAGTAAAACTTGCTATGGTTAAGTTTTCACTGTGTTAGGAAAAATTTTAAGTTTTGATGGGGATGTTGGCTTCGTACAATCAATCACCATTTCCATTATTCGATGATTTGATTTTATATTTTTGATATGTGTTTCGAGTTCTTGAACTGAAGTATATTTAGTTGGTTTTTTAAACACTTCATTTTTAAACCAGAGAACGATAAAAACGCCGTAACGACATTGTAATCCCTCCATGTACCTTGGTAACTGAGCATTAATTCCACTATCAATATTCGAGTTATGGGCGAGCTTTAATTCGACAGCCACGCTAATGGCATCATTATTATTGATTGTATAGGTAACTAAAAAATCTATCTCGCCTGATGAAACAATTGATTCTCTAGAGATATTGACCCCCATATATTTGAAAATATGTCTAATTAGATTAAATATAGTTGGTTGGATTTCAGGTTCGGATTTTGGAGTATTTTCATTTTTCCAAGTGTCAGCATAGTGGCCATTCAACTCAATAGAGTTCTTCACTACAATGTCAAAAAGCCGGTAAACGAATTCAGCTAGATTTTTTTCTGACTTTATAACAGTCGAAGATAAAAGCTTTCTTATATCAATCAGGCTTGACGACAAATTTCGACTATTTACCTGAGCAATGAATTTACCAGCGGATATTGAAAAAGAGTTTGGATTTGTAAGCCCATGAACCATTCGGTGTACAACATTCGAATTAGAATTATCTACATATTGAACAATAAAGTTTGAGAATAAATTGAGATTAATATCTTGTAACTGTAAGTCAATATGAGGAGATATTAGGTTGTAATTTTTCCGTAATAACTGAATTGCAAATTTTTTGTGGGGATGAAATTTTCTCCCAAGTTCTGCAGTTTCTTCTGAAAAGTCAACTTCTTCACTTCCTGTGTCGCTT
>NZ_CEXLVS010000496.1:0-1180 GCF_982684285.1 Salinicola sp.
AACAGGTCCGTTTTTGTACCTTTTCGGGCAGTGATACTGAGTGAGCTGGTACTGTAATCAGCCGAGCCATAATTATTTTTATTATCACCAGGGCCGACACGAACGGCTGAATTTGTTGAAGAGATCTCTTCGATAAGCGGTAGTGTTTTATCTTCTTCTAATAACAAAGTTTTTACATCGTTAAGAATAATATCAGGGTGCAAAAATGACACACTGTATATATTGCGAATTTTAAGCTCAGGGTCAATCAAAAATACTCGCATAATATGGGAAAATGTTTCAGTTTCTGTACCATCATCGCTGATTCTTGTTTGAATGGACTGGCCATAATTGTCAAGAATAGGGTACAGAGTTTTCAATGAGTCAGCAGTAAGGTAAGTCCAACTCATTTTCTGTTCTTTGGACATAGTATGTCCTTGATGACCTTTATGTTGGTCATGGCCACCATGGCCTGCATGTTCATCATGAGCACCACCACTGACTGCTTTTAACACAGCAGGAGTGTCATTCTCGGGATCAAAACTCATGCTAACCAGTTGCATTTTATTGCTTAAACCTGGCGTTTTACTGGCTTCTTGTTTAATGCGGTTAAATACAATCTGTGTTAGTGGGCAGCCATTAAGATCATTACAACGGCTATACATAAAACTTAATAAAGTATATTTTCCTTTGAATAAATCATGATAGTTAACATATTGACCATCTACATTTAATACTTTTGCATCATGGGCAGAGCCAAAGGCAGGCAGGGTGTAACTGCCTGCCTCGGGTGCCGTAAAATCTAATTCACCATATCCTGGAGCGATTAATTGAACTTGTTGCTGATCACTTTCTTGCTCTGCAGCGAAGCTGATACTACAGAACAGTGCTGTGATTGTTATTAAACCAACTTTTAAACCAGAATATAGCATTGAATTACCTAACTAGATTTATTTGTTCAACGCTACAGTTGTAGCATCTTGAGTTTCTACTTTCGCTTGTTTTCCATACAGAGAATAAGCACCAAAACGCATTTGATGTGCACGTCCTAGTTTTTCTTCAATGAAATCGATGCTGAATTTTTCAGTCATTTCTGTACCATCCCAATGGAATAGTTTTAAGAACTGATCATTCTCTTCACCTTTCTTATCCCAGTTACCTAGTAAAGACGTGGTGTAGTACAAGCGTGTGCCATCCCAGC
>NZ_CEXLVS010000497.1:0-1173 GCF_982684285.1 Salinicola sp.
CCAGATTATGGCATTCGTAGTTTGGCGATGACATTAAAGGATTTTTCGGTGTTGCCATGGCAGGATGTTCCCGGTATAAGCGGTTTAACGGCTACTGTTGATTGGCGTGATGGTGTGGCCACGGTGGATTTAGACAGTCATCAACTGACCTTATATCCGGAAAAGTGGCTCAAGGAGGCGGTGTTTTTTGACTCCGTCTCAGGACAATTGCGTTGGCAGCAGGATCTGGACTGGCAAGTAGAAGTGTCGGCGTTACAGTTGTGGAATGATGATTTTACCATACAGCTGGATGGCCATCTTAAACATGATAATGGAGTAACCGATGCTGATATTACGGTTAAATTGGATCAAGTTGAGATTAGCCGTTGGCAACACTATGTGCCACAAACTGTTTTGGACCAGGATTTTAAAACATGGGCTAACAATGCATTTGTGGCGGGTAAAGTGATCGATGGCGATATTCGCTTAACAGGCAATATTGCGGCCTTTCCATTTGATGCTAAACCTGAACAAGGTCAGTTTGAGCTGAATCTTAATGTAGAAGGTGTGCAATTGCATTATGCGCCGGATTGGCCAGACCTCGTAGATCTAACGGGCACGATTACAGGTAAAAATAATCTGTTAAATATTCACAGTAAACACGGTCATATTGCGGGTTTTAACTTTGCTGACGTTAATACCAAGATTAATCGCTATCTGAAAGGTAAGCCCATTTTAACAACGCATGGTTTATTAACGGGTACTACGCAACAAGCACTCGATTTTTTACAAAATAGTCCGCTAAAACAACGTTTTTCTAAGGTAGCAGAAGTAATTACAGCTGAAGGTGACAGTGAGATCACCTTAGTCTTATCGGTACCGCTAGCGGATACGGACAATACCGAAGCTAGCGGTCATGTTAGTTTTAAACGCAGTCAACTTATCAATCCTGAATTCCCGCAACTTAAATTATCTGAAATTGAGGGTGAGTTGCAGTTTAATAACAACGGTGTGTCCGCCCAAGGCATAACAGCGATATTGTTGGAGCAAGCGGTCAGTATTAATGTTGTTCCAGGAAATATTGAGACGGTGATTGATATCACCGGTGAACTTTCGACAACAAATCTAAATGATGTGTGGAAAAATAGTCTGCCCGATTATATTTCTGGCCAAGCTGCTTATCAAGCCAGATTG
>NZ_CEXLVS010000498.1:0-1172 GCF_982684285.1 Salinicola sp.
GGCATTTGAATATCAGAAATAATGAGATCAATATGTTGAGTCTTGATGATTTCACGCGCTTCATAACCGTCTTTAGCCGTCTGTATCTCATAGTTATCAGTTAAAAACTCTTGATAGAGGCGACACAGACTGGTGTCGTCTTCCACTAAAAGTAAGCTGGGTTTAGAGCGTATATTCGGGCGTTGCCAACTTAATGTAAGACGATTAGGTTTTTCCGCCGTGGACTGATATGTTATTTGCTCGCACAAGGTGTGTAATAAGGCGATGCCTCGATCACTTTCGTGTTCTGTCATCGTCTCAAGATCATGGGCTGAGCTAGTTAGACTAGGATCCCATACTGTCCCATTATCAAGTATTTCCAGCCACCAACGATGACTATCCTGACAAAAACGTACTTCTAGAAAACGCGTCGTATTATGCTGCACTAGGTTGGTTAATGCTTCCGACAAACACACTAGAATCTGCTGTTGGGTTTGCTCACTATGAACACAATACGCAAGTACTGACGTTAGCGAATGACGT
This sequence comes from Salinicola sp., assembly GCF_982684285.1. Classification (NCBI taxonomy): domain Bacteria; kingdom Pseudomonadati; phylum Pseudomonadota; class Gammaproteobacteria; order Oceanospirillales; family Halomonadaceae; genus Salinicola; species Salinicola sp. The sequence goes on from NZ_CEXLVS010000498.1 coordinate 523, forward strand.
AACTCGCTAACGCATGCCAGTGTCGCAGGGGTTTTAGATTCGAATAGTAACCGTTTCATAATTGATTACACATCTAATGATAAAAGATGGTTTTTCCGGAGCCAATTTTCTAAATGGTCTGCTAACTTGTCAAACCGAGGCCGTAAACGTTTAGTTTGCCTAAGAAGTTCATTTTTTAAGGTGGGATTATCACGGTCATTGAAAATACAACCTAATAGTCGAACAGAGGTCGTTGTCAGTTTATTGATTGCACTGACAATCATTGCTTCAGTTGTGCTACCGGCCAATACAACCACCAAACAACCATCACAAGCCTCTGCAATGCGTTCTGTCGGGATGTTTTTGGCATTCACTCGGTTGATGGGAGAAGTATCAATAATTACTCTATCGTACGAGTTTAACCATTGTTTAATACAGTATTCGAGTACGCCCTGTTGACGAAGTTTCATCGTGACGTCACGTTGAGTAGGGGCGGGCACGCCTGTAACGACTATGGACATGTTTTCCTGCGAAACTAACTCTGGCTGCTCGAGTAAGTCGGACTCCGATAGGTCTTCATCGATATTAAGCACATGTTTAAGACTAGGATGATAGAGGTTAAGGTCAACCAATAGGGTAGAGCATCCAGCTAACAAACTTCGTTGAGTAAG
>NZ_CEXLVS010000499.1:0-1171 GCF_982684285.1 Salinicola sp.
TCGATAATGGAAAGCCATTTCGCATTAACGGATAGTGTTTTAATTCAATGATTGAAAGACCGTTTTCTTGTTTTACGCTAATGATTTTTCCGCCCCAACGGACCTGCGTCCCCACAAGGCTATCATTCTCACTTACCAGCACATCACGAAGCTCAACATTCCCTGCTGGTAACACTTGAATAGCTGGTGAAGTGTTAGTACAAGCACTTAATAAAAAAGTTATCAGCAATACAAATTTTTTCACTTTTATCTCCATAACGTATTTTTCTTAACGCCAGAAAAACGCTTTTAATTTTTATCTAACAAATCAATAGACCACAAAATAAACTGAATGTTACACAACACCTAGCGTATTTTTAGCGCTGAATGCACTACCTTTTGCTCTTTCTTCTTATTGAAACAATTTCGTTTTGTAAATTATGCGTTATATTACTCACCTATAATCAATTTTCTCAATTTAATAGCTAAAAGAAGAACATGCCAAAAACCAGTGATTTAAAACGAGGGATGGTCGTCGAAGTAAACGACGAACCTTATTCAGTCAAAGATATTGAAGTAAGAAATCCATCTTCGCGTGGCGCGTCTACCTTATATAAAATTCGATTCAATCATCTAAAAACAAAACAAAAACGGGATGAAACCTTAAAAGGTGATGACTTCCTCAAAGAAGTCGATTGTGAACGTAAATTAGTCCAGTTTTCCTACAAAGAAGATAATGCCTATACCTTCATGAGTCTGGAAGATTATGAGCAATACACTATCAACACAACAGATATTGAAGACGAGGTACCCTATTTAATAGAAGGTCTAGAATCTATTGTTGCTGTATTACTCGATGGCCTCTTAGTCGCCATAGAACTGCCCGCCGCAGTCGCCATGGAAATCATCGAAACCGCACCAGGCATCAAAGGTGCTTCAGCCTCTGCCCGCACTAAACCAGCCCGTCTGCCAACCGGCCTAGAAGTACAAGTACCAGAATATATTGAACCCGGCGAAATCATTAAAATTAATACCGTAACTAATAAATTTATGTCTCGCGCCTAAGCACTCATGCAAGACACCATTAAACGCTACTTACTGATTGGCCTAGGCTGGTTTTTTGTCATCCTAGGCGCTATCGGTGCGGTATTACCCTTATTGCCGACCACACCTTTTCTAATTTTAGCGCTGG
>NZ_CEXLVS010000500.1:0-1171 GCF_982684285.1 Salinicola sp.
ATCACTATTCACAAAATGACGGAAGCGTTTTAGCTTGCTCTCATCTTCAATGGTTGCTTTCCATTCACATTGATACGTTTCAACAACATGCTCCATTTGTATTTCTAACTGTTCACAAATAGCTAATTTATCGTCTATCACTACTGATTTCAGATAATCGAGACCACCTTCCATATTCTCCATCCATACCGATGTACGTTGTAATCTATCAGCAGTTCGAACATAGAACGTCAAAATGCGATCAATGTATTTAATCAGTGTTTCTTTATCTAAATTGGTTGCAAACAAATCACCATGGCGAGGTTTCATGCCGCCGTTACCACAAACATAAAGATTCCAACCTCCTTCAACAGCGATGATACCGATATCTTTGCTTTGAGCCTCCGCACATTCACGGGTACAACCAGATACTGCAAACTTAATTTTATGTGGCGCTCGTAAACCTTTGTAGCGATTTTCAAGCTCAACAGCAAGACCAACACTATCATCAACACCAAAGCGGCACCATGTACTACCGACACAAGATTTAACCGTACGTAATGATTTACCGTAAGCGTGACCACTTTCAAAACCAGCATCAATTAGCTCTTTCCAAATCAATGGCAACTGATCAACGCGGGCACCAAACATATCAACACGTTGCCCACCGGTTACCTTAGTATATAGACCATATTTCTTAGCAATTTGGCCAATAGCTATCAATCCTTCTGGTGTAACTTCACCGCCCGTCATGCGAGGAATAACCGAATAAGTACCGTCTTTTTGGACATTCGCTAGGAAGGTGTCATTGGTATCTTGTAAACCGACATGCTCATTTTTCAAGACATATTCATTCCAATACGACGCTAGGATGGAGCCCACCGCTTGCTTACAAATTTCACAACCCTTACCTGAGCCATGTTTACTTAATAGCTCGCTGAACGATTTAATTTCTTCAACCACAATCAGGTTATAAAGATCTTGGCGGGTGTACGGGAAATGCTCACAAATATCGGTATTAACTTCAATACCTGATTTTTCCAACTCACAATCAAGCACTGATTTTAATAGCGCAGCACAACCACCACAGCCTGTAGCAGCTTTAGTGTCATCTTTTAGAGCACCTAAGGTCGTACATCCATTGTCAATAGAGGCACAAATAGCACCTTTCGATACGTCATAACAAGAACAT
>NZ_CEXLVS010000501.1:0-1166 GCF_982684285.1 Salinicola sp.
AATCCTGATGCTTGGTCTATTGTCGACGATAAACTTTATCTCAATTTGAGTGAAGGTGTACAACGGAAGTGGCTTAGCGATGTACGAGGTAATATTCAACGAGCTAATCGCAACTGGCCGAAGGTGCTGAAATAATCGATGGCGTCTGATTTTATTAGATAAATCGATGGGTTATTTTTAAGGCAAAAAGAGTTCTATCAATGTATTGAGATAGCGTAGGCCTTTTTCTGTTGGGCGAATAAAGTGAATATCTCTTGTTAACAGTTGTTGTTGCTCGGCTTACTGCCATGCTTAATCCGTGGAGATTTGGCTTCTGTTGATTTTCCTCCGTGTAACTTTCAAACTACGTTTAGCTAAACATTCAGCCAGCACAATAAGAAACAAAAAGACTGTTTCAAAACTCTGTCACTAGGAAAACAACGTGGTGCGAACTACCCGTAAGTCAGAAGTCTTTGGGAGTACCTTTTATTTTTTGCCTTGAAACGTCTAATCTGTATTCGCTCCGACGTAATATGACTGCTTCCGACCCAAAGCAGACAGTTAGGTTATTTAACTTTAGGGAGACAATAACCCAATAATTGGGTAGGAATCTCGGGCCGGAATCGAACCGGCACGGCCGTGAAGCCGAGGGGTTTTAATGAGTGGCCGTATGTATAATGAGCCATTATTTCGAGTTATAATTTTGTCGTAATACTTCAAATAAGGCGCACTATATGTATCCTCTTTGGTTATTGATAGCCTTGATTCTTGGTTTTACCTCTCAACAGCTCCGCCTGCCACCACTGGTGGGTTTTTTATGTGCTGGTTTTGCCTTACATGCCTTAGGTATTGAAGGTGGAGCAGCATTAGAAAAGTTTGCTAATTTGGGCGTTACCCTGTTGCTGTTTACGATCGGTCTTAAATTGCGTTTGCGTAACTTACTGGCACCTGAAGTGTGGGGTACTGCCAGCGTGCATATGGCATTACTAATTATTGTTATTTCTGGTCTATTGCTGATACCAGGTTTAATTGGACTTGCCTGGCTAGGATCACTTGACTGGCAGGCGGCTGCACTTATCGCTTTCGCATTAAGTTTCAGCAGTACCGTATTTGCAGTGAAGATCTTGGAAGATCGGGGCGAAATGAAGGCTCGCCATGGCCAGATAGCAATCGGTATTCTTATTATT
>NZ_CEXLVS010000502.1:0-1160 GCF_982684285.1 Salinicola sp.
CTGTCGAATCTGTCGAATCTGTCGAATCTGTCGAATCTGTCGAATCTGTCGAATCTGTCGAATCAACAATATTGCCAGGAGAGGAAATCTAAGGTACTCTTTCGGCCCCTTAGGAGAGCTGGCCGAGCGGCTGAAGGCGCACGCCTGGAAAGTGTGTATAGGTTTATCCCTATCAAGGGTTCGAATCCCTTGCTCTCCGCCAATATTTTAATAATTTAAGCTAAGTCATTGTCATACCAGTAAATGTGTAAATGACTAAATATAATTCTTGTAACTACAAGCTTAAAAATAACTTTAGATGCTAAAAAGGCATAGCAGAAAAAGTCAAAAACACTTAGAATTACGCTTTCTATGGTGGCCCGTGCTGGTCTCCTCGCGACGATATGTTGGTCAGCCCGTCAGACCCGGAAGGGAGCAGCGGAGCCTTCGGACTCGAGCGCCGAGATTTGGCTGGTGTGGGTTATCGCCCAATTATGGTTAGGTATATGAGTTATTTAGTTCTTGCTCGCAAATGGCGACCTAAAAACTTTTCTGAAGTCATCGGTCAGCAACACGTTCTCCGAGCCCTCATTAATGGTCTCGATCAAGACCGTTTACACCATGCTTTTTTATTTGCAGGTACCCGCGGTGTCGGCAAAACTACACTCGCTAGAATTCTGGCTAAATCTCTCAATTGTGAACAAGGCGTTAGTTCCACCCCTTGTGGCGAATGTCAAAGCTGCCAAGAAGTAGATGCAGGGCGCTTCGTTGATTTAATCGAAGTGGATGCGGCATCGCGAACTAAAGTTGATGACACGCGTGAACTATTAGATAACGTGCAATATGCTCCTAGTAGAGGGCGCTATAAGGTTTATCTGATTGATGAAGTGCATATGCTATCGACTAGTAGTTTCAATGCGCTACTAAAAACATTGGAAGAACCTCCACCTCACGTTAAGTTTTTATTTGCTACTACTGATCCACAAAAACTACCGGTTACTATTCTATCTCGGTGTTTACAATTTAATTTGCGTAGACTAGATGTCACACAAATATCAGGCCACTTAGCCAACATTCTGCAGCAAGAATCTGTTGAATTTGAACAAGAAGCTTTAACAGAAATTGCTCGTGCCGCTGATGGTAGTATGCGTGACGCATTAAGCTTATTAGATCAAGCGATA
>NZ_CEXLVS010000503.1:0-1160 GCF_982684285.1 Salinicola sp.
AGTAAGCGAGTTAGTTGTTGGTGATATATTACATGTCGTTTGTACCGACCCTGGTGTCTTAAGTGATATTCCTGCATGGGCTTGGATCAATGGCCATGAAGTGATTTCTCATCAAGAGAATGAGGATGAAATTACGATCACGGTACGAGTGGGATCCTAAGGAAGAATATTTTGGTGCGGAACAGACTTGTTTTGCTTCATTATGGTGCGTATTATTGGCGCGTCAAATTGTTAAACGGTTGATTTTTAATGATGTAAAAATTGGCTTGATTTATGCTGTAAAGCACCCATGGTTTTTTGCACTTAGAGTGCAGTATTTTTTTATTGGAGAATTCAATGTCAGTCGAAAATGTGCTTCAAATGATTAAAGATGAGGAAGTTCAGTTTGTTGACTTCCGTTTTACCGATACACGCGGTAAAGAGCAACACGTTACTTTTCCTGCTCATACTATAGATGAAGATACCTTTACTGAAGGTAATATGTTTGATGGTTCATCTGTCGCGGGCTGGAAAGGTATTAATGAATCAGACATGATTTTGATGCCAGATCCTACGACTGCAGTAATGGATCCATTTATGGATGACAATACATTGATTATCAGTTGTGATGTTATCGAACCAGCTACGATGCAAGGATATGAACGTGATCCTCGCAGTGTTGCCCATCGAGCTGAAGCTCATATGCAAGCGACTGGCATGGCAGATACGGCTTACTTTGGCCCTGAAAACGAATTTTTTGTCCTTGATGATGTACGTTGGGGCAGCAATATGTCAGGTTCTTTCTACAAAGTAGATTCTGATGAGTCTTCTTGGAATACTGAAAAAGTTTATGCTGATGGTAATAAAGGTCACCGTCCTGGGGTGAAAGGTGGTTATATCCCTGTTCCTCCTGTTGATTCTTTACAAGATATCCGTAGCGCAATGTGCTTAACATTGGAAGAAATGGGCCAAACGACCGAAGTACATCACCATGAAGTGGCAACTGCAGGCCAATGTGAAATTGATATTCGATATGATTATTTAACAAATGCAGCTGACGCAACTCAATCATACAAATTTGTAGTTAGAAATATTGCAAAAAAACGCATACTAGGGTAGGAATTTCGCAAAAAAATGGTGAAAAAAAAATTTCAAAACAAACGTCGCCCCACCTGTAGAGC
>NZ_CEXLVS010000504.1:0-1160 GCF_982684285.1 Salinicola sp.
GCGCGTTAGAAATTCCGTTTGCGATTTTTGCGTTCGCTTAAGTTCTTTATCTACGGAATCAAGCTTAATGGCTAACTGTTTGACTTGGGCTTGGAGCTCATGAAGTTCTTGTTCTGGAGTTGGGGTCGGAGTCATAGCGATAACCTACTTTGGTCGAAACGATTAAAAAAAAACGCCACATAATTCAGTAAGTACTATGGCCTTGATGATAAACCAATAATTTGCGAATGCCAAAGTGTATCTTTGTTGTTTTCATCATGACGCCTCATTAAATGTGCACATAAAAAAAGCCGCTTCACCTTAGTAGGTGAAACGGCCTGCGAGCGGTCGATGAAACAGGTCTAACTTGCTGCAGATAAGGCCTGTAAAATCACCGCATTATTTATTTCAGCAGCTAGGTCATAAGCAGACTTACCGTCACTATCCATTAGGTCTGCTGTAGCGCCGTTATTTAATAGTTGCGTGACCACATCAACATGGCCAGCACGTGCCGCCATCATTAACGCCGTACGGCCACGGTCATCTTGAAGATCAACATTGGCCCGAGCAGCAAGAAGTAAAGTGATTGCCCCAGATTTACCGTAGCCGGCAGCCCACATTAATACGGTTAAATCATGACCATATGTTGCATTAATATCTTCTGTCTTTGTTAATAGCAGCTTAATGATGTCCACATTACCATTGGCAGCAGCATAAATAAGTGCTGTTTTACCGGTATTATCAACCACCGCTACTGACGCATCATGATTTAATAATAGCTGAACCACATCCTGTCGTTCGGTATAAACGGCTTCAGCTAATGCAGTGATTCTTTTCAAACTAAAGTGATTAACTTCAGCGCCATGATCGAGTAGATATTGCACCATTTCAATGGAACCCTCTTTCGATGCTTCCATCAACGCATTACGTCCACGTGTATTAACCAAGTTGATCGCCGACTGTTGTTGAATCAGATAGTCCACAAGCTCAATATCACCTGACTTTACTGCATAAAGAAAGGCTGAATTGCCAAATCGGTTACGCGCTTTCACCGAGGCACCTTTTTCAATCAATTGCTGCACCTGTTTAAGATCACCTTCTTTTGCTGCATCAAACAAAGCGAAATTCAGCTCGCGAAACTCATCTGCTTGCACGGGTGAAAATTGCACAAATAAAAGGAT
>NZ_CEXLVS010000505.1:0-1158 GCF_982684285.1 Salinicola sp.
ACTTAGTTATCAGTAAATTGACAACTAATATGAACAATAGTTACAGAGTTTACCAGTATTTAGCAATGAGATATCACTCAAAAAACCTCTAATCAATCCATGAACCTATACCTTGTGCCCACTGCATTCATCTTCTTTGTTGAAAACCTACGCAATTGTTTACTGTCGGTCCTTGTCGCCATCATGTTTTGCTTAAAACGAGGGGTGCTAAACCGCACTGTATATCGCCCAAACTTAGTTAAAGGCTTCTAAATGCAACTTGTTGCCTGTGGCATAAACCACAGTACCGCATCCATTGATATTCGTGAAAGTATCGCCTTTAATGCCGAAATTTTACCTGCTGCACTTGCCTCTTTATTACAACATCCAGGTGTGGTCGAAGCAGTTATTGTGTCAACCTGTAACCGCACTGAACTTTATTGCCACCTTGATGATGAACATGACCATGATATCGGTCAATGGCTGCATCAATTCCATCAACAAGAAGAGGGTTGCTTAAACGAGTTTTTATATTATCACCATGATGATGAAGCAATTCGCCACTTATTACGTGTCGCCTGTGGTCTTGATTCAATGGTATTGGGTGAGCCTCAAATTCTAGGACAAATAAAAACAGCTTTTAGTCATGCTGTTAATGCCAATACCATCGGTAAATCATTAGGTCGCTTATTTCAACATTCCTTCACTGTAGCCAAACAAGTTCGTACTGACACGGCAATCGGTAATAGTCCCGTTTCAGTGGCCTTTGCCGCCGTTAGCCTTGCGAAACAAATATTTAGTAGCTTCGCTGAATCAACCGCATTATTAATTGGTGCAGGCGAAACAATCGAACTAGCTGCACGCCACTTCTTCGATAATGGCATTGGCCGCATTATCATTGCTAATCGTACTATTGAACGCGCCCATAATTTAGCAATGCAAGTAGATGGTTATGCTATCAGTCTCAGTGAAATGCCTGCGCACTTAGCTGAAGCTGACATTATTATCAGCTCAACCGCCAGCCAATTACCTATTTTAGGAAAAGGTGCTGTCGAAAGAGCATTAAAACAACGCAAACGTAAACCCATGTTCATGGTTGATATCGCTGTACCTCGTGATATTGAACCTGAAGTCGGTAATCTTGAAGACATCTACCTCTATTGTGTTGATGATCTGCAT
>NZ_CEXLVS010000506.1:0-1158 GCF_982684285.1 Salinicola sp.
AACCATTAAGTTTTTTAGCTGTAGTGATTGCTGTTGCAGATCGGCAGCAATATCAGCGCTAAGCTCGATATTGGTTTTGCCGCCTGGTAAGGCTGGGTCAATGATTTCTGCAATGAGTTCTAGTGATTTTAAACTGGTTTGTTGCTTCGCTAAGTTGCTTGAGACTTCAGCTGACAATTTAACTTCAATAGTTTGTTTATCTTTCTGTGCATGGGTAGTGAATGTTAAGCCTTCGATAGTAAGAAGTTGCTTGCTCATATCAACATTGATATCGCCGTTTAAGGCAATGTCAGCTTGTGAGAAAGGCAGATCCTGACCTTCGACATGGCTGGTGACTGCTAAACCTTCGATAGTGAACACTTGCTTAATTATGTCAGCATTGATGTCACCATTTAAGGTAAGGTCGGCGGATGAAAAAGGTAAGTCTTTGCCTTCAACGTGGGTGGTGAACTGCAAAGCTGAAAGGGCATATTGTTGATTTTTCAAATCAACCATAACGTTTGTTGTTAGGCTGATATGTGCTCTGGCTTGAGGTTTTGAACTTGCCAGATCAAAGTTCATCTCCACGGCGGTAGGCTGTCCAGGCACCAACGGATCGGTATTAAGGTTTAGGTTTTCTAAGCTGTAGCTTTCAGCGGTAGTCGCATCCGACCATAAGATATTGGCAGCGGTCAGTCTTATGCCCGCGATGCTTATTGCCGCTAAGGCGGGAGCGCCGGCATCGGATTTTCCGGTCGGCTCTGACGTTTTATCTGAAGCTTGAACTTCGCCAGTCAGATCTTGCCAGTTAGTTTTTCCCGCTTTGTTTTTTTCAAGGTTTAACACCAAACCATCTAAAATAATGGTGTCCATTTCTAACCGTTTGTTGAGTAAGGGCATTAATTTAATGCGAATCTCAGCCGCTTGAACTTGGGCAAAATTGTCTGCGGTAAAACCTTTAGCATTGCTGAGTGTTAACGGACCTAATTCAAGTGCTATCCATGGGAATACAGATAAGCTGATATCACCTTCCAAGGTGAGCGTTCGACCAGTCGCTTTTTCTACTTGAGTGGAAATTTCTTGTTTATAGTCATTGGGGTCAACGATAAAAGGTATGGCTATCAGTCCGGCGATAGCGACAATGACCAGAAAAAACACTAATTTGATGAGCGTGCGCAT
>NZ_CEXLVS010000507.1:0-1154 GCF_982684285.1 Salinicola sp.
AACGTGCTTTCCACCCAAAACGTTCCGGTAATGTTCTGATTGTTCAAGATCAATTTTGGTATTTATATCCAAATGCAGATCAATTCGCAGCAATGCATGGTTCGCCTTATAGCTACGACACTCATGTGCCAATCATGTTTGTTGGGCCAGGTATCAAAGCACAATCTATTAATCGTCAAGTTGGTCCAGAAGATATTGCAGGCACGGTTGCTACCTACTTAGGAACAGCTAAGCCTTCAGGTTCTATTGGTGAACCGCTCTATGAAGTGTTGAATTAATTATGAGGGAAAAAATTATGAAATTTAAACAAACAGCCATATTAGGTGCTGGATTGTTGTCAGTAGCTTCATTTATGAGTGCACCTGTACTCGCTGATGATGCAACTAATTTGAGACTAATGCGTGGTTTAGAGCTTAACGGTACACAGAAGATCGAAGCTGACACTGTATTAAAAGACCCAGTGGCCCAACAAGGAACAGCCCAAGTTGAAGGCCTTGCCGGCACTGTTTACCGCTTCTCAGAAGTTGAAAAAACTTCAGGTTCGAGTGGTGAGCCGCGTCATAAAGTGTTGAATTAATTAAGAGGATAAAAATTATGAAATTTAAACAAACAGCCATATTAGGCGTTGGATTGTTGTCAGTAGCTTCATTTATGAGTGCACCTGTACTGGCTGATGATGCAGCCATGTTGAAACTAATTCGTGTTTTAGAGCATAACGGCACACTTAATGCTGAAGCTGCCACTGCATTAAGAGACACGGTAACTGTTCAAGAAACGGCTCAAGCTGAAAAAACAAAAAAGGCTATTGAGGAGGCAACTAAAGATAACTTAAAAATTACTACAAAAGGTAAGTTAGCAATTGAATCACCAGATGGTGACTTTAAGTTTAAATTTAATGGTCGGATTATGGCGGATGCTACATTTGTAAATTCAGATGAAACAAACCTATCCAGTGGAACCGAGTTACGTCGTGCCCGTTTTGGTTTTGGCGGTACGATATTTAAAGTCTGGGATTTCCAGTTAACACCTGATTTTGGTCAAGGCTCTTCAAGTATCACCGATGCTTATATCCGATATAAAGGCTTTAAAAACAATAAGATTACTGTGGGTAATCATCATGCACCTTTTGCGATGGAATTGGCTGATAGCTCTAA
>NZ_CEXLVS010000508.1:0-1148 GCF_982684285.1 Salinicola sp.
CGTTTACCGACGCTATTTAGACTACGGTGTATTTGATTCTTTGCGTGAAATGAAGTCAATGATTGTTGGACAATTACGCCGTAAAGGTATGGAAGACAATGTTAAGCTTGGCATTGGTGGTATTCGTGAAATTGAATTTATCGGTCAAGTTTTTCAGTTGATTTATGGCGGGCGAGATAACCCCTTACAGCAACGTCCTATTCTAACTATTTTAGATTTATTAGCAGAGCGTAGTGTTTTATCTTCGTATGCGGTTGATGAACTTAAACTAGCGTATGATTTTTTACGCCGCACCGAACATCGAATTCAAGCATGGGCAGATCAACAAACTCATTTGTTACCGAAAGACGACGTGGATAGATTACGAATTGCAAGCTTGATGGGCTTTGATAATTGGCTCGACTTTATGATGGCATTAGATGAGCATCGCAAGCGAGTACAAGAACATTTTGAACAAATATTAACAATACCTCAGTCGGAAGACGATGCCAGCGATAGCTTATCCTTTTTTACATCAAGCGATGATGAAAGAATAGAACGGCTACAACAACTTGGTTTTGTTGATGCGACAGTCTGCTTAGAATTATTAGAGAACTTGTTTAAGACTCATGGGTGTCGAAATTTAGAAAACACCGGACGTGAACGATTAGAAAAGTTATTGCCGCTATTGATACAAGCCGCGGCAAATGTCACTAATGCAGATCAGTGTTTATCTCGATTAATACCGTTGCTAGAGTCAATCATGCGCCGCTCAGCGTATATGTCATTATTGATAGAAAACTCATTGGCATTGTCACAGCTAGTCAAATTATGTGCGGCTAGCCCAATGATAAGTAGTCAATTAACACGTCATCCGGTGTTGTTGGATGAACTATTAGATCCTAGAAGTTTATATGATGTTCCTGATCGAGCAAGGCAAAAAAAGGCCTTAGTTAATAGCCTTGCTTCGACGGATAAATCTGATTTAGAACAACAAATGTATTTGTTGAGAGAGTTTAAGCAAATCGCCTCATTACACGTTGCTGCTGCGGATATTACCGATGTGTTGCCGTTAATGAGAGTGTGTGATCAGCTTAGTGAGTTAGCGGAAATTGAACTCGAACAAGTGATGAAATTGGCTTGGCAGCACTTAGTCACTCGACATGGGC
>NZ_CEXLVS010000509.1:0-1140 GCF_982684285.1 Salinicola sp.
TGTTTCTAACTCACTCCACATACCATGTAGATGCATTGGGTGATTCATCATCGTGTCATTAATCAACGTAAAACGTACTCGCTCACCGGACTTCAACATTAACGGTTCAGCATCAGCATATTTCACCCCATTAATCGACCACATATAACGAGCCATATTACCGGTCAGGTGCAGTTCAATTTCACGATCGGGATCTCGTGCATCAGCGGTAGGATATAAATTGTGCAAATCAGCATAGTTTAGGACTTTACGGCCATAAAATATTTTATGATCTCGTAAGCCTATGCCGGGATCATCCAATTTATACCTCGGCATTTCGGCGCGCATATCAACATGTGGTCCATATTCAGTTGGTAAATGATTAACTGGTTTATTGCTACCAAAACCAGCCTTACCCGAGCCCATGGTCATGTCTTGTTGCATATTCATATGCATGGTGTGGTCCATTTGAGATTCCATCATGGGCATATTCACATCGGTCATTTTCTGCCCATGGCCCATAGCACTATGATCCATGCCCATATCAGCCATCACTAAAATAGGTGTCGGGTCCAGATCTGGTAATTCTGCTTTTAGATGTGGATCGGTCGTCAATATACCACTGGCAAAACCACTACGATCAATCGCCTGAGCAAAAATAACATGGGCTTGGTCGGCATCAGGTTCAACAATCACATCATAGGTTTCAGCAACACCAATGCGAATATCATCGACGGTCACTGGTTCTATATTTTGACCATCTGCCGCGACCACGGTCATTTTGACTCCCGGAATACGTACATCAAAAAACGTCATCGCCGCCGCATTAATAAAGCGCAAGCGAATCTTTTCACCTTTGTTAAATAAACCGGTCCATAGTTGTTCTGGCGTTTGCCCATTCATCAAAAAAGTATAGGTCGACCCGGTCACATCTGAAATATCACGATCAGACATCCTCATCTGATTCCACATGGCGCGATCCTGGTAAGTTTGTGCTGAACCTTTTTCTTTAATGTCCGCCCATAAATCTGCTGAGGTACGTTCTTGTCGGTTGTAATAATCACTTTGTTTTTTTAATTTGGCATAAACATCATCAGGGTCTTCGTCCGTCCAGTCTGACAATATCACCACATAATCTCGGTCAAAAGCCACAGGATCGGG
>NZ_CEXLVS010000510.1:0-1136 GCF_982684285.1 Salinicola sp.
TAATGCTCTTGCTCGAGGGGCTTCAGGTTGGGCTAATGCAACGTTAACGTGTGGTACTGTCACATTAAACCCATCAAGTCAGGAAGTGGTTAATAACGGGACTGTCGTCAAATTAACCGCTTATGAGTATCGCCTACTTCGCTACCTTATGTTGCATGCAGGTGAAGTACTATCCAAAACAGAACTAACCGAACATATCTATGAACAGGATCATGATCGTGATAGTAATGTCATTGAAGTTTTTATAAAACGCCTCCGCAATAAACTTGATCCCGACAAAACTCTTAATCCAATCGAAACATTACGTGGTCGTGGTTATCGGTTAACATTACCACGTGCCCATTAAACAGTTATCTCTTAGTAATCGACTTCTACTTGCCGTCAGTCTTGTACTAACCGCATTTCTTGGCTTATCAGCATTTAGTTTAAACAATGCTTTTCAAACCAGTGCAGATAGTGCCCAACAACAACGATTAACCAACTATATTTATACCGTATTATCCGCCGCTGAATTCACGGAAAATGGTGCTGTAATAATGCCAAAAACATTAGCTGAGCCCGCATTCTCAACACCAAATTCAGGTTTATATGCACAAATTATTAGTGGTCGATCAATATTGTGGCAATCACCTTCAACACTCGGCATATTTATTGCTCTTCCAGAACATCCAGGCCCCTCTAATCAAAAGTTTTCAGTCATTGAACTCCATCAAGCTAAATTACTTAATTTAGCCTATGGGATTGTTTGGGAAAATGAACAAGGCAAAGAATTTTATTACACCATTAATGTTTCCGAAGATCTCAATACCATTGTTCAACAAAAAGCTGAATTTCAACTCAGCCTTTGGTATTGGCTCGGCGGTACCGGACTGATGTTATTAATTGCTCAGGCATTTATTTTACGATGGAGCTTGAGACCTTTACACGATGTTGCTGTCGATTTACATGCCATTGAAAGTGGCCAACGACAACGGCTATCAAAAGATTACCCAAAAGAATTGAATCAACTCACGCAGAATATTAATACCCTTCTCGATCACGAAAAATCACGACGAGAGCGTTATAAGAACTCCCTCGCTAACTTAGCACATAGTCTGAAAACGCCATTAGCTGTTTTCCGCGGAAAACAGCTAATG
>NZ_CEXLVS010000511.1:0-1133 GCF_982684285.1 Salinicola sp.
AGTTATTTCTAAGTTAATAGATTCTTTTGTTGCTGCGCTTAAAGCAGGATCATCACGTGTTAATACCAACACGGTTGCTGGATGAACAAATAAGTCTTTTGTGTGATAACACTCAGCCGGTGCTGCAGGAAGGGCACCATCATGGTGATAGTCTTTTTCTAGCGTTTCATTTGAAATCGTATCCAACTTGTCTTTTAAAGGTAAAGTCAGGGCTAGGTATGCGTCACACTGAGGTAGACGAAGGCGCGCCGTTTCAATCACGTCTTCTGATAAAGCGAGCAATTTATTTGCTTGTACGTTAAGTTGTGTATCGGTGACACCTTCAACTTTTAAGTTGCTAACCAGTTTGCCAGCTTCAATTTCATATTCAGCCAATAAACCAGCTACTTTTGAAATTTGTTGCTTGGCTAATGTATCTGCGATATCAGCACGTTCTACGTTCTTAAGCTCTTCTTCCGACATGACGCCGCTAGCGTGTAGGTTGGGCGTGATGAACATTATGCCCAGCAGGGTGAGCTGTAGTGATTTTTTTATCATAATTATGCCTACTATTTTGAGAGAATTAAAGATGCGTTAATGATAACCATTCTCATTACTAATTGAAAGTAAAATAAAGCTAGAAACAGGCGTATTGTTTGATTTGATTTAAAAGATTATTGATTGGGTAGCTGAACAATAAAACAGGCGCCACCAAGGTGACTGATTTCTAATCGAACCTCACCTTGATAGGCTTCGATGATATCACTAACAATAGCAAGGCCGATGCCTTGCCCTTCAACCTGCGTATCAATGCGTTTGCCGCGTTTAATGATGTCATGCTGTGCATGTTCCGGAATGCCATTGCCATCATCTTCAATACGGATTTCGATGATATCAAGTTGAGTTAAGACCGTGACATGGACTTGAGAATGACAGTATTTATAGGCATTTTCTAACAAGTTACCCAGCAATTCATACATATCACCGGTATCTGCATGGATAAAGGCATCTCGCTGAATATCATACTGACAGCGGATGTTTTTAGCTTGGTACACTTTATCTAATGAGTCCAAGATTTTGTGAATAATTTCACCCAATGAGACGGGGGCAGATAGACTGCTCTTTCCTTCGGTAGCCGCACGTTGTAACTGGTA
>NZ_CEXLVS010000512.1:0-1130 GCF_982684285.1 Salinicola sp.
TGCACTTAAAGCCAGTTTGAGGGATGCGCCAGATGTTATTTTAATTGGCGAAATCCGCGATAGAGAAACCATGGAAGCGGCTTTAGAGCTCGCCAACCCAGGTCACTTATGTATTTCAACCTTGCATGCTAATAACGCTAATCAAGCAATGGAACGTATTATCAATATGTTCGATCAAGCCCAACATAAACAGCTTTTCATGGACATCTCTGCCAACTTAGGTGCGGTGATATCTCAACGATTAATTCCGGATGTGCACGGCAAACGCTGTGCAGCAATCGAAGTGATGTTGAATACACCTCATATTGCCAGCCTAATCTTAAAAGGTAGCTTGAATGAAATCAAAGAAGCGATGGCTAACAGTGGGGCTGATGGTATGCAAACCTTTGACGATGCATTAATCACTCTTTATAAAGATGGTCGTATCAGTTTGGATGAAGCGTTAAGAAATGCGGATTCTCGCAATGATCTGGAAGCCAAAATCCACTTTGGTTAAATCATTGAGACCTAACTGAAGTTAAACTGAGCCACGTCCGATCTAAAGAAAGTTCGATTACTAGGGAAAGCAAAATCCCCAAAATTCACTACGAAGTCGCACATAAATTTAATGTTTAATAATACCTAACACCATTGCGATATGGGCTAAGTCTGCTGCGGTGCTGACATTCAATTTATGTTTGATTTGGGTGTTGTAGTTCGCCACGGTTTTATAACCCAAACAAAGTTGTTCGGATGCTTCATGGGCAGTCATGCCTTTGGCAACTAAGCAAAATACATCAAATTCGCGTGGCGATAATAAGTCCACCACCTCGCGATATTGTTCCGCTTCATTTTGGGCAATGTGACCGGTTTCAACTCTCAATCCAGACTCTATGTATAACTCACCCTTCACCACGGCTTGTATCGCTTCAGCTAGAATTTCGGGCGCACTATTTTTACTGACATATCCTTTCGCTCCGGCCTGCATGGCTCGTTCTACATAGATCGCTTCATCGTGGATGCTATATACCAATACTCTAGCACTGTTATTTTGTTTAATTAAACGACGAATAGCTTCTAAACCACCAATGCCCGGCATCGATAAATCTATGACCACCACATCGGGTTGAAATTTAGCATATAGCTGCGTG
>NZ_CEXLVS010000513.1:0-1126 GCF_982684285.1 Salinicola sp.
GATATTTCACATATTTCGGGACCGCAAGTCGTTAAAATTGTGATATGTCTTGTTCTAAGGATGCAAGCCAAGGTACATCTATCATCAATTGTGACAGTTCACTATGCACCACAATAGTACCGGCTGTTTTGTTAAATGCCGCATGTAAAATTCGTGCAGCTTTATTTTGTTGTTTAGAGTGTGACCACTTCATTCGTGACAATTCATGCACCGCTTGAGCAAAAGGTCGTCGATTTCTCGGTCTCCAACCGATATGCCAAACCACTAACAACACACCAAGAATAGTCGTTAATAAACCTGCTATTTTTAATGTTTCTTCATTTGCGCTTGTAGAAATTAATGTCGGTACATGATCAGCTTTAAACACCATATTACTGGCCGAATTTCCAGCTTGTTCTGGTAATAAGGTTCCAATACTAAATGCTGCTTCTGGCACCTTAATCCATTCATCATCTAACTGTCTAAAATGAAATTCTGGCGTGTAAACTTCAATAGTATTAGTGGGTACATTGACCACTTGATAACTAAGCCACACCTTATTATCCACACTGCTTATGTTTTTTAAATATAACCATGTGCCATAACGTCTATCTATTTGCGGTAAGGATGTCAGATCAATATTATCCACTGTGACTGGCAACTCAATTTGTTGTTGTATCTCATCCCCTATTAATAAACCCCAAGCACGATCCAAACTTACTTCAGCAATCTGTTCAGCCATTAATGTTGCTGAGACAATACTTAATATTAGACCTATTAAAAATCGCATGATTACGCTCGCTTCAATCCTGAAAAATAATGTGTTAATTGTTCACCTGTGACATCACCATCTACAAATAAAGGTTTTACCCGATGATGCATAAAACAGGCAGCTAATTGCTCAAAATGATTGTTCATTGCTTGCTGCCAATTCTTTTTCATACTTGGTCTCATCCAAACACTTCGATTTTGGCCTGTTTCAGAATCTCGCATTTCTGTCCAACCAGCATGAGAAGGAAAATGGTCAACATCGTGATGCTGCCAAACAATGGGGACAACCGTGTAATTAGACAATTGTCGCAATGTTTTTTCGACCAAACTAATATCAACACAAAAATCTGATGCCAAAAACACCATGGCATGAGAG
>NZ_CEXLVS010000514.1:0-1125 GCF_982684285.1 Salinicola sp.
GTTTCTCCTAACTTTGTCAGCGAATATTCAACTTTAGGCGGCACTTGTGGATAGACTTCACGATGTACTATTCCATCAGCTTCTAATTCGCGCAATTGGTTCGTCAACATTCTCTGAGTCACATTTGGCAGTAATCGTCGCAGCTCATTAAAACGCTTAGTGCCACCCATTAAATGAAACAAAATAACGGCCTTCCATTTACCACCAATCAAGTCTAAAGCCGCTTCAACTGGGCAATTAGTATAATTTTCGTGACGTTGTTTTTTAGCCATATCAACCCTCTACAATCTCAAAGTAGGTATACAACAGTACACTACCTGCGTTATTTGTGCGTACTTACAATAATTTATCCGAAATCATACAATCTGCCCTCCATTTGGGAAAGTCCTTAATTAACAAGGACTCTCAAAAATATTGAGCAATTTACCACTAAAAAATGAGGCAATAGTATGAACATCAAACAAACAGCAATTATTGTGTTGGATGCACAAAATGACTTTTTCACGCCGAACGGCAAGCTATATGAAGCAATGGAACCTGTATTAAAGAAATACCAGGTCGTTGCAAATATGAACAAGGTTATTGAAACAGGCAGGAATGCTGGAGCAACCATCATTCTCGCACCATTATTTTTTGAACAAGGATGCCCTGAAGCTGGAGCAGAACCCTATGGCATTATGAGGCCAGTTTCTGAATCTCAATCCTTTATTCGAGGAACTTTGGGAGCAGAAATAGCTGAGAGCATATCCTTATCAACAGATGATTTAATCATTCCCAAAAATCATATCTCTGGTTTTGAAGGTACCGATCTTGAAACTCAACTGCGTGACAGGAATATTGAAACCGTTGTGCTTTGTGGTGGCCTAACTGATGTGTGTGTTGAAACAACCATGCGACAAGCCTACGACAAGCGATTCGAGGTTTATACCGTTAAAGACGCAACAGCCACCATAGACTTGGCAAAACACGATTTAACGATAGAGAAAAGCTACCCACTATTTTCTAAACCACTAACAGCGAAAGAGTTTATGTTAATGGTCGATAAGCAGGCGAGTATAGCTGCGTAGTAATACAAACTAGAGAATGATGGAGGAAAAGTTTTACTTCCTCCATCACCTCTTATTT
>NZ_CEXLVS010000515.1:0-1125 GCF_982684285.1 Salinicola sp.
ACAAATGGTCAACTTGCCGTGGCTGGCCATACGGATAATATTCCGATTAATACACCTCGCTATCGTTCAAATTGGGAATTGTCGACTTCGCGTGCAACATCGGTAGTGCATGAGTTATTACGAAATGGTGAAATACCACCAGAACGGTTTGTATTAGAAGGCTATGCAGCAACACAACCTTTATTGCCTAATGATAACGCTGAAAATAGAGCTAGAAATCGACGTGTAGAAATTATTGTTTTAAAATCTACAGTGATTGATGAAGTTACGAAGTCTATTGATATGCTTAATAAAGAATATGAAGGTGTGGTTGAAGGTGAGATCACCATTATTGATAAGGATGAAAAATGAATATTAAATTTACATTAATTAAGAGTGTGTTTTTTCTTTTATTCACACTCAATAGTTATGCTTCTACATGGACAATTGATTTAGAACATTCACAACTAAACTTTGTATCGATTAAAAAAGTACATGTGGCAGAAGTACATACCTTTAATAAATTTCAAGGAACATTGGATGAGCATGGTCAATTTGAGCTTGTAATTGATTTGGCAAGTGTCGATACAAATATCGAATTGCGCGATAAGCGATTAGGGGCGTTTTTATTTGATATTACACATTATGCAAAAGCAAAGCTGACTGGGACTATGGATATTACTGATGTTACAGAATTGGCAGTCGCACAAAGTAAGTTACTAATAGTTGATGGGATGCTGAATTTGCATGGCGAAGAAAAACAAGTCATATTACAAATACTCGTTACAAGATTAAGTGAAAATAAATTATTGCTGATTAGTGCACAACCCGTATTAATAAATGTAGCTGACTTTTCATTAGTATCGGGTATTGAAAAGCTACGAGAATTAGCAAAACTGCCGAGCATTAGTTACACTGTGCCCGTAAATTTCCATCTACTATTAAACGCGTTAAATTAAGAGGTTTTTAAACAGAATGCAGAAAGTTTCTGTTGTACAAGGTATCGTTATCCCATTAGATAGACCGAATGTTGATACGGATGCCATTATCCCAAAACAGTTTTTAAAATCAATTCAACGTAGTGGCTTTGGGCCAAATTTATTTGATGAATGGCGTTATTTAGATCTGGGTGAGCCAGGGAAGAGT
>NZ_CEXLVS010000516.1:0-1107 GCF_982684285.1 Salinicola sp.
CGTATTAAGTGGTTACGGCATTGTCTTGGACTTTTTCAGCAGTTGGGCGCCGAGCGCTTTGATAGATGCGATTAGTTCATTTAGTTTCTTGACACATTTTGATGCGATATCGAAGGGTGTTATTGATATGCGCGATATGTTGTATTTCGCTTCGGTCATAATGGTGTGGTTGTTTGCTAATGCCATTGTTATTAATGTCCGTAAGGCCGATTAGGAATTTTTAAAGATGAATAAACAACTATTATCGACTACAGGTTTGGTGTTAGCCATTATCTTGTTTTTGTCGTTTAACATTGTGACCAATGGCAATTTTAAGGCCTCGCGAATTGATTTAACGGAAGATAAGCTTTACACCTTATCGGATGGATCATTAAATATCATTGAAGCATTAAGTGCTCCGCTGACATTACGTTTTTATTATTCTGATCAGGTTGCGCAAGAGCTACCCAGCATAAAAGCATATGCTCAGCGAGTGCAGGAATTGCTGGCAGAGTACCAACGTGCATCGAACGGCATGATCAAATTAGTCGTCATCAATCCGGCGCCATTTTCAGATAATGAACAGCGTGCTAAGCAGTATGGTTTGCAAGGTGTGCCGATTGATGGTGAAACTGATCTTTTATACTTCGGTTTAGCCGGCAGTAACTTACTTGATGGTACGGAGAGCATTTCTTTTTTCCAACCAGAAAAAGAAGATGTACTTGAATATGATTTAACTAAAATGGTCTACAAGCTGTCGAATGCTGAGAAAAAATCGGTGGCGGTGATCAGTGCCTTAGCAATTGATGGCGAAGAATATGATCCTTTAAAAGGTGATATCGCTTCGTCGGATGGCCCCGCACCATGGGCTGTGATGACTGAATTACGTCAAATGTTCAATGTGACGGTATTGCCAAAAGACATTCGTCGGATCCCATCAAGTATTGATGTGTTACTGGTGGTTCATCCTAAGGAGTTTGCTGAAAATACTTTGTATGCTATCGATCAGTATGTATTACGGGGTGGTAAGTTAATCACCTATGTAGATCCCTATGCTGAAGTTGATATTCCGGAGAAAGATCCAGATAATCCAATGGCTGCCATGGTAGCGTCACGTAGCTCGAATAT
>NZ_CEXLVS010000517.1:0-1106 GCF_982684285.1 Salinicola sp.
TTCTTGATTCTGAGCTTTTAGTGCCGGGCAATTGGTACACGACCACTTCACCTTTATTACGTAATTCTTCAACCGCTTTATGCTGTAGTGGATCGTCGGACCAGGTCACCGTAATAGCCAAATTATTATCTTCAGTTTTTGGCAATTGAGTCACTAGCGTTTTCAAATCTAAACTAAAGCCAGTGGCAGGCTGAGCATAACCAAAGTCCTCGCCAATATCATCATAGCGACCGCCCATTGCCACCGCGTGGGCAGAACCCGCTTGATAAGCAGAAAAGACTAGCCCTGTGTGATAGTCGTAACCACGTAACTCTGCCAAATCAAAGTTGATGTTAATGTCTGGTAAACGTTGTGCAGCCATGTCGGCCACTGTCTGCAAGTTAGCCAAGGCATGTTTGACATCGTCAGGTGCTTGCTTAAATACCTGTTGTGCTTTGCTTAACACTGAGACATCGCCATTGAGTTCCGCTAAGGCTAATAACATAGCCGTACTGTCTGCTGATAATTGATATTCCGTCAATAAAGACTCAATTTCAGGCAACGCTTTACGCTGCAATGCAGAAAACAATTGTTGCTCTTGTATATTATTCAACCCAGCATAGTGAGCCAGACCTCGATAAATGCCAACATGGCCTATATCTAAAGATAAGGCTGGAATCGCGTCCGTCACATTTAATACCGCCACCATGAGTTGCAATATTTCCATATCGCTTTCAGGGCCCGTGTGACCATAGATTTCAGCACCTAATTGGATCGGGTTACGTGAGGTACCCTGCCCTTCAGGCAAAGTATGCAATACGCTACCAATGTAACTTAGACGAGTAACAGAACCTTGACCGCGTAATTTATGCGCTGCAATACGGGCTACTTGTGGAGTCATATCAGCACGAATGCCCAATAAACGTCCCGACATTTGATCAATCAGTTTAAACGTTTGCAGATCAAGCGTTTTAGCTGTGCCTGTCAGCAGCGAATCTAGATATTCAACTAAGGGAGGAACGACTAGTTGATAACCCCAGCTTTGCATCATATCAACAAGCTTGCGACGTAATATTTCTAGCTGAGCTGCTTCATCAGGCATTAATTCATCTATGCCTTCAGGGAGT
>NZ_CEXLVS010000518.1:0-1106 GCF_982684285.1 Salinicola sp.
CATTATACAAAAAAAAATATATAATCAAAATTAATATAAATAAATTTATTATAATTGATAATATTTGAATAAATTATCTGCTTAACTCATTGTGGTATATCCTGTGAAGGAATGTTTGTAATTAAATAGTTACAGTTAGTATAATCCCTTAATAAAGAATAGAGTTATAGGAAATTATATATAATATAATCCCAAAAAAGGGTAAATGCCGTTAAAAGTGTAAACTTTTTAATTATTACTTCGCTATATGCATGGAATCTCTCGAAATTAGAATTAATTTTCTAGTTAACAGATACATAGACACCTAATTGAAGTTTATATATTTTAAAAATTGTATTATTAACTGAATTAGTCGTAATACTTATGTATACATGGGAAGAATATGCAGGAAACCAAAGTAAAAAAAAAAAATTACAAGTAGGATCCTCAGAGACTACACGCGAAGCTCCATTATTGTATAATGGATGAAGACATAGTCCATCTAAGTAAGAAATTATTTAGTGCTAATAATAAAATAATTATTAGCTTAATGATATATAAAAATCTTTAATAAATAAAAAATAATAAGAATAATAAGTATTACAAGATTCCCCAGATTAAATAATATAAGTTTTTGATTATTAGTACCTAGTTTATTATTATTTATATTTTCTGCAACAATAGAAAATGGAGCTGGTACAGGTTGAACTTTATATCCTCCTTTATCAGGAATACAATCACACAGTGGACCAAGTGTAGATTTAGCTATATTTGGTTTACACTTAAGTGGTATAAGTAGTATGTTAGGTGCTATGAATTTTATTACTACTATTTTAAATATGAGAAGTCCTGGAATACGTTTACATAAATTAGCTTTATTTGGTTGAGCAGTAATAATAACAGCAGTGTTATTATTATTATCATTACCAGTATTAGCAGGAGGTATAACTATGATTTTAACTGATAGAAATTTTAATACATCATTCTTTGAAGTAGCTGGAGGAGGAGATCCTATTTTATTCCAGCATCTATTCTGATTCTTCGGACACCCTGAAGTTTATATTTTAATTATACCAGGATTCGGAATAGTAAGTACAGTAATTTCAGCTGGATCAGGTAAAAATGTA
>NZ_CEXLVS010000519.1:0-1106 GCF_982684285.1 Salinicola sp.
ACGTTGGCCTACAGACAATCCAGCCAGTAATTGATTCGGAATATCATTTACCACCATCAAGGTATTCTGTATTGACTGCTGAATAAGCATTACACACCCACTTTCATTAACACAGTGCTAGTATAACAAGCTCTTAGCTCGCTTAGATGAAGCATATGGAAAATAAAAATATACTTTGGTACAGTCGTTGTGATGGGGTCATTAAAGGCCCATTTACAGGTGCGATCATAAGGAAAAATCTTATTATTGGCCGCCTTTCTATGCACCATGAAGTTAGTCATGATCAGAAAAACTGGCAACAACTGCAATTCCTAACAAGTTTACACCCCGATGTTAGTGGCCAGGTTATGGAAAAGACTAAAATAAATTTAGATGAACGTAATGGTTATGACCGACGAGATTTAGATACAAGTGAAACAAAAAATCCTGAAAATCTAAGAGAAGGCACAGAACGCCGTCTTCCTGAAAATGAAAGGACCCTTCATCGACGCCAACTTCACACTCAATTATTAAAAAAGATTCGTGATAAACATCAACAGATTTTGTTACCTTTTCTTGTTGTTTTTCTAAGTTTAATTATTATTGCAGTAATTGCAATCTTATCACCTCAACAACAGCCCAAGCCTTTAGCTGACTGCTCTAGCCATGCTACTCCTCATGTAAATTGGAGTAATTGCTTAAAACCTAATATCAATTTACATGGAAAAGATTTAACAAATGCACGGCTAGCAAATAGTCACCTTGCAGGCGCTAACTTTACACAAGCACTGTTAAATTATGCCGATCTGAGTTATGATGATTTACAACGTTCTATACTTAATGGCACGCAATTAAATCATGCCAACCTGATGGGAGCTAACCTTAAAAATGCGAACTTAAACAATGCCAATCTAAGTAATGCCAATTTATCATATGCAGATTTAACGGGAGCCAACTTAATAGGCAGCAATTTAGATAATGCACGATTTGATCATGCTATTTGGACCTCGGGACAACGCTGTGCACCACAATCCATTGGAAAATGTATTATTCGCTAATCTTCTTTAGTTGGTGATCATGTATTCGACTCAATGAGCATTGTGCAAAAATACTGCCCAGTAATGCTA
>NZ_CEXLVS010000520.1:0-1082 GCF_982684285.1 Salinicola sp.
ATACATCTATTACTGTTAGCTGCACTGATTTTATTATTAAATGGCTGCCAACATCCTCAACCGACTGTTACAAAAGTTGATACTACTGCTGAAACTCAAGCTATGGCAGCAGAGCAATCCGGTGATTATCTGACCGCAGCTCAACAATATACTGAATTAGCCAATACCGCTTCCGGCAAGCAACAAGCACAGTTTTATTTGCGTGCTGCACAAGCGTATTTTCAGCTCAATCAACCAGAACAAGTCACGGCAACGTTAGCTAATATCAATAAAAGCATGTTAAGTGATGCTCAACAGCTTGATGTTGCCATTCTTGAGGCAGATATCGCATTATCTTTTTCACAAGCAGAGCAAGCTTTAGCCGCTTTAGCTCCTTTTCAATTGAAATATGCAACGCCCACTCAACAACTAGCAGCATATAAACTCAAAATTAACGCTTATGAACAAACCGAAAACTGGTTAGAAAAAGCTAATGCACATATCGCGCTGGCCACCTTATTAGCAAATAACGAAGCCATTGCTGATAATCAACAAGCCTTATGGCAAACATTGCTGACGCTGACGCCACAAGCACTCGAATTATTTAATCCCGGCATTGCGCCTGCAGTCGACAGTGGGTGGTTTGCTTTAGCTTATGCCGTACGTGCTTATCAAACCAACCCCGATGCATTGATCGTCGCTATCGAGGATTGGCAACGTAATTATCCAAATCACCCTGCTGATGCCTCACTCTATAAAGAACAGTTAAAAACAGGGACTCGACTACCACAACAATTAACCGATATTGCTATCTTATTGCCTGAAACCGGGCCATATGCCACCGCCGCAGACGCCATTAAACAAGGTATTATTGCGGCCCATTTTGATAGTCAAACATCCACCCGCCTACATTTCTTTGCCGTGGAAACAGACTCACAATCTGGCACGAGCAATGTTTGGCAACAATACCAACAAGCTATTAACAACGATGCCAACTTAGTGATTGGCCCCTTAGACAAAACATCGGTACAAGTGCTAGCTGAGGCAGAAGAATTGCCCATCCCAGTCTTAGCCCTCTATCGCCTCAATGATTTGACACAAAA
>NZ_CEXLVS010000521.1:0-1076 GCF_982684285.1 Salinicola sp.
AACAAAGCGCTCGATTGATTTCCTCATGGAGGTAGATATTAGAGCACTGAAGCTGCCTACAGAACGTAGGTAAAGGGCGCTAGTAGAGCGTGGTAGCTTTATTGTTTATTCTAGTTGGCACTGATGGTAATTAATGCAAATGGTATTAGTTGTAAGCAGGTAATGTTCTAAAAGTTCAATGGATAGTTGATAGGCGACTGTTGCGTTGAAGTGATAATAAAGCAAATTTGAGTAGCAACCGCCCCGCCAATTACATCATAGTTTTGGCCAGACGGTTTAATGATTTTAATAACTTATGTGAGCTAAAAATAGTTTCTGGTTCAATTATTTTTAGTTGTATCCTCGGATAAACGTTGCTGTCACATTATCGTGATTTTGAGTCGCATAGGATTTGGCTGTAACGCTTAACGGTGATGAATTTTGGGAGCGTGTTAAACCCTTTTCAAAATTCATTATTTGATTACTGAGGTGATTATTTTGATCATTTCGTAACGGCTGAGATTTATTTTTCATTAGAATATCCTTATTCAAGCTGATTTGTGAGATTAAATTTTAACCGAACCTAAGCTAGATCGCGAGCTTTAATTCTAAATAAACACACAAAATCACGCAAAAAAAAACCTTTTTTTTACTCGACTAACGTCTGAGTTTAAATATTGCTATTAAAAGAAACTTTTTTTCCAAATTGGACCACTAAAAAACAATGTAGCGACGATTACGGTAACTTTTTTGTTGTTTTACTATTAGGCAATGAGGAAACAAGTTCAGCAGAAACTATCCATTTTTTTTGCTACAAAATTAGCCGGTAAGCTTAATGGCGATATTGATATTTTGTGATAGGCTTAAATCAATCGATATATTAATACTAACTCGAAGACTAGCCATATAATAATTTTATTATTGGAGCTGTTATATGGTTTGGATTCACCCATATAGGCATAATACGCATGTTAAAATTTCAAAAAATAAATCATAAACTTATTTTTTATTTTCTATCTTTGGCTTTAATCCCCTTAATTATTTCCACTGTCATCAGTATTAACATTTCACAAAAGTCGATTAAATCTCAAGCTTTT
>NZ_CEXLVS010000522.1:0-1075 GCF_982684285.1 Salinicola sp.
ACCCAGTTGTGCGGATCCTGAAGATAAAAATAGACTCAGTATCGATGCAGCAAGGCAACGTATAGCAAAGTTAGTCTCAAGCTTAACTGCTTGGCATCTTTGTCCTTTACGTGATGCATTAGATCGTGTTTTACACCAAGATATTGTCTCTCCAATGAATGTGCCAGCCCACAATAACTCGGCAATGGATGGTTATGCGATAAAAAGTAGTGATATCAATGGCGATGGTTTTAGCTTAAAGCAAATCGGTACTGCCTTTGCTGGCCACCCGTTTAAGGGCAAGGTAGACACTGGCGAATGCATTCGAATTATGACTGGGGCTGTTCTCCCCGATGACTGTGACACTATTATTATGCAAGAACAGGTCGAGTCTAACGACAATGTCATAAGCATCCATGGCAAACATCGGCAAGGACAACATGTTCGCTATGCGGGTGAGGATATCAAAACTGGGGCAACCGTTCTTGGTGCAGGTCGTCGCCTTATGCCTGTGGATTTGGGCTTGATTGCCTCATTAGGGATCGGGGAAGTCATTGTAAAACGTCGCTTACGCGTCGCTTTTTTTTCAACGGGTGACGAACTAAAATCTATCGGTGAAACACTCGAAGCAGGAGACATATACGATAGCAATCGTTACACACTGTATGGCATGTTAAAGCGCCTTGGTATCGATATGCTAGATATGGGCGTCATTCCTGATCAGAAAGCGCCATTACGTCAGGCTCTTATAGAGGCATCCGAACATGCCGATGTCATTATTACTACCGGTGGTGTATCTGTCGGCGATGCTGACTATGTTAGGGAGCTATTAGCAGAGCTCGGCCAAGTTGATTTCTGGAAAATCGCCATGAAACCTGGAAGGCCACTTGCCTTTGGCCAAATAAACCAAGCTTTATTTTTTGGCCTGCCCGGTAACCCTGTATCCGTGATGGTCACCTTCTATCAATTTGTCACCCCTGCACTGCGTAAACTCATGGGTGAGGCTACTCAGGCCAAAACAACACAACAAGTGATTTGCACCGATGCCATTAGAAAGCGGCCCGGTCGTTTTGAATACCAACGTGGTATTTTGTTT
>NZ_CEXLVS010000523.1:0-1075 GCF_982684285.1 Salinicola sp.
CGAGCAGATTAGTGTGACCTTTATTGCTAACCATGCGGCAACACGTGAGGCATTGGAGCAAGCCTTGCCAAGATTACGTGAAAGTTTTACCGAAAATGGGATGGAATTGGCGGATGCAGAGGTCACTCAGCATTCATCAGAACAGCAACATCAGGATGACGCTGCAGAGACGGATGATTCAGGGATAGTGAGTGAGCAGTTAAGTACAGAAAGTGATGAATTTAGCGGTGAAGAACAGCCCAAAAATAACGACCAAGAAGAGCTCGATATTGGTTTGAGCTTATATGCTTAAAATTATGCTAAATTATAGTTATTGTGAGTGGAGACAGTAATGTTTAAGTTAGAAAACCTATCTTTAAAAAAACGAATGCAACTTATGGCCAGCATGGGTATTGGCAGTATGGTTCTGTTAATCGTTCTGTATTGGTATTTGGAGTCATCGGGTACCCCCGCTGATAAACAATTATGGATGGTAATAATATTTACCGTTGCTATGAGTGCCGTGTTGTATGTTGCCTCTATCTATATAGGTAACTTTGGTGCTGAACATGAAGCCGATATGTTGGTAGCAGGGATACAGAATATTAAAAAAGGCGATTTAAGCCATAAAGTGGTTATTCGGGGTAAAAGTGATTTTAGTTGGATGGCTTTTGAACTTGATAGTGCACGGAAAAACGTCTCTAACTTAGTTAAAACATTGACTGGTGGGGTTACGCAGTTGCAAGCCGCAACGGGCAATATGGAAAGCATCAGTCAAGAAACGGTGACTGGGGTATTGACCCAACAATCAGAGGTGGCACAAGTTGCCACAGCAATGAATGAAATGGCGGCCTCGGTGCAAGAAGTGGCACGTACCGCTGCCGGTGCTGCAGATGCTGCTCGCAATGCCGATAATGAAGCCAAAGCGGGTAAGCAAGTGGTGTTGGATACGATTGAATCCATTGATTCATTGGCGGGTGAAGTTGAAAAAGCCGCACAAACATTAAATAATTTGGAAGGTGATATAGGTAATATCGGCGCTATTGTTGATGTAATTCGGGGCATTACCGAGCAAACTAAACTATTGGCCTTGAAT
>NZ_CEXLVS010000524.1:0-1073 GCF_982684285.1 Salinicola sp.
AACCTACATAATCAATATAGCGTTTATCTTCAGCATCCGTTAGCCAAGCACCCTTACCTTCGCGAAAGAAAATAGGGTCGCCGCCTACACCTTTAAATGCTCGCACGGGTGAATTTACACCACCTGGAATATGTTGTTGGGCCTGAACAAAAAGGTCGTGATTGGTTTGCATGCTGTATTCCTAAAAGACGAATTCTAAAGATGTGCGATAATTCTAGCTCATATTGGCTAATGACTGATGATTATGAGCTTAAAATTTAGAATAGTAATAATAGTGACCATTATATTGTTGATTAACTTCGCTGCTGCGGGGTTCTTTATGGTGAAAAATGCCCGTCAAGCACTGGTTGCTGAAATGGAATCCAGTACTCAATTAGCGAGAGGCCTATTAATCAACGCCTTGCCAACATTACGTTTCGCTAATGATTTAAGTGATCGATTAACACTTATTGTGGATAGCGTTCGTGGCACTCGCCATATTAGAGCATGGTTTGAAGATATGGATGGTAGACCGTTGATTGGCCATGAAGAGAGTGCTCATTTTATTAATAAACCTGAGGCGCCAAATTGGTTTATCAAAATGATGAAACCGGAAGCAGTCGCATTTAAACGATTAATCACTAAGGGTAGTAAATCATATGGTTATTTGGTGGTTGAGTCTGATCCAAGTGATGAGGTGACTGAGGTATGGCGTGATATGCAAGTTATTCTCTGGCTAGGTTCGTTCTTTTTAATTTTGATTGTAGGGTTGGTTTATATAGCCTTGCGAGAAGGCTTAAAACCGTTAGAGTATTTGGCTGATGCATTAGGGCAATTAGAAAAAGGTGATTTTTCTGCGCGAGTTGAAACGTCGGTAGTAAAAGAATTAACGCCGATTCAAAATCGATTTAATCATATGGCGGGTGTTTTAGAAGGTGCAATGGCAGAGAATCATGAATTAGCTGAGAGCATGTTATCTGTACAAGAGGCGGAACGTAAAGATTTGGCACGCGAGCTGCACGATGAATTAGGCCCTTGTTTATTTGGAATCCGTGTTGATTTAGCAGATATTGAACGTATTGCCAGTGCACACG
>NZ_CEXLVS010000525.1:0-1072 GCF_982684285.1 Salinicola sp.
ATATCCCCACGGGTCTTTAGGTAATGACTTAACATAACCTCCATGCTTATAATTTCGTGGTTCAGGAGATTCACTTGGCTTAGAAGCTAAAGATTCTAGACCTTGACTTGTAGTTGGATAAACATAATTATCTAGCTGATACAGATCTAAAGCAGATTCTAAACTCACAATATCTGCTTTAGCTTTAGTGATTCTAGCATCATCAGCACGACCTAATATTTGTGGTGCTACCATTGTTGCTAAAATACCTAGAATCACAACAACAACCATGATTTCTAATAAAGTAAAACCTAGTTGTGACCGCTTAAATTGTTTCATTCTAGTGTTCATTATATTTCCTTTTACGATAATACTAGGCCTTAGCCTACCAATGTGTTTAATTCAAAAATCGGTAATAAAATAGCAATAACAATAAATAATACGACTCCACCCATTGTTAAGATCAGTATAGGTTCAAATAGACCCAAAGCCATTGCGACTAACATCTCAAACTCTCTATCTTGGTTATCGGCAATTCGCTCTAACATATCATCTAATTCACCACTTTTCTCACCATTAGCAATCATATGTATCATCATTGGTGGAAAATATTCTGTATCTGCCAAGGCGCGGTTCAGACTCGCACCTTCTTGTACTTTTGTTGCTGCTTCAGCAACAGCAAGTCGTAAACAATCGTTATTAAGCACCCTACCACTAATCTTTAACGCATCTAATAATGGAACGCTGCTTGAAATTAGGATACTTAATGTACGTGAAAATCGTGCAGTATTAACGCCTAAAATCACTTTACCCAATGCAGGTATCGCCAGAAGTTTTTTATGAATAAGAAAGCGTAAGCTGTCTTTTTGTAATGCCCATTTAGTCGTTAATATTAAAATAATAATAATAGCTAAAGCAAGCAACCAGAAATTCCTAACAGCATCACTCAAAGCAATCAAAATCTGAGTTGCAGTGGGTAATTCTTGACCTGCTGTCACAAACTGCTCAACAACCTGAGGCACAACAAAGGCTAACAAACCGGCTACCACAGCAATTGCAACAAAACTCAAAATAGTGGGGTAGAGCAAAGCCA
>NZ_CEXLVS010000526.1:0-1065 GCF_982684285.1 Salinicola sp.
CCGTGGTTTTTCAACTTCTAAGGAAGTGGGCAAGTCAGGATGATGTTGCTTAAGCCATTTGAACATATCCAGTGTTTCGTCCACATTTCGACCTTCAAAATGAACCCAATCAAATTGCTGGAGATCAATTTTCTTAAAGTCAGCAAATGAAAACTCAGGGCAATCACGATGATGCACGATAGTGCGGCTGCCCGTTTCTTGGCTAAGGCTGATATAGGATGTTGGCATTTTGCCAGAGTTCAGCACGGTGCAGGCTGAAAAATCGATATTAAACGAGGTTAAGTCTTGTTGAATGAGTTGGGCATCCGGCTCATTAATGATGACTCCGGCCCAACAGCAGTGATGACCAAGCTGGCTTAATATGGCGAGAGTATTGGTTGCATTGCCACCACGAGCTTGTCGTTGTGAAAGTGCACGAACTTCACCATCTTCAGCTGGATACGACTCAACGGTATTGATGATATCTAAGGTTGCTATGCCTACCGCGAGAATATTAGCCATGGATGTGGGAGAAAAGTGTGAATGTCTTTAATTAAAAACCAGCCCTTGTGACTCACAAAGGGCTGGTTTTATAGGTTAAAGGGTATCGAAAATTGCACCAACGGCGGTAGTGATGTCATCGATATTGCCAGTACCAGCAATCGAATGAAGTTTATCTTGGTCACCGTAATAACCGATTAAGGGTGCAGTTTGCTCTTGGTATACGTTTAGCCGGTTACCAATGGTTGCTTCATTATCATCCGCACGTTGAAATAACTCACCGTTACAAGCGTCACAATGATCGGCTGTTTTTGGTGGCGAAAGATGCACATTGTAGATCGCACCGCAGTCTTTACAGGTGCGACGACCGGTTAACCGTTGCATTAATTCTTCAAAAGCAACATCAAGTAAGACCACAGCTTGTAATGGCTGATCAAGTTTTTCCAACATGGCATCCAATGCTTCGGCTTGGACAATATTACGAGGAAAGCCATCAAGAATGTAGCCGTTTTTAGCATCGTTATCAGATATACGTTCACGAATTAGACCAATAACAATGTCATCAGAGACTAAGGCACCAGCATC
>NZ_CEXLVS010000527.1:0-1063 GCF_982684285.1 Salinicola sp.
GGTGAAAAGGCTGATTTAACAGGTAATGTAAAAGCAAATATTGCTATCATCTCGTCTTATAACGATATGTTATCAGCACATCAACCTTATAAAGATTATCCAGATACTATTAAGGCAGCAGCAACAGCTGCAGGTGGAGTGGCTCAGTTTGCTGGTGGTGTGCCTGCAATGTGTGATGGTGTGACCCAAGGTCAACCTGGAATGGAACTATCACTTTTTAGCCGTGATGTAATTGCTATGTCAGCGGCCATCGGCCTTAGCCATAATATGTTTGATGCAGCAATGTTTCTTGGAATTTGTGACAAGATTGTTCCGGGATTGTTGATTTCAGCTCTGAGTTTTGGGCACTTACCAGCGATATTTGTGCCTGGTGGTCCAATGCCGAGTGGCTTACCAAACAAAGAGAAAGTCCGTATTCGTCAGTTATATGCCGAAGGTAAAGTAGATCGTGATGCCTTATTAAAAGCTGAATCAGCTTCATATCATAGTCCTGGTACCTGTACTTTCTACGGTACGGCGAACAGTAACCAGATGATGGTTGAAATGATGGGATTACAATTGCCAGGTGGCTCTTTTATTAATCCCAACACACCTTTACGTGAGGCATTAACAAAAAATGCAACAGAACAGGTGTTGAAATATACAGCAATGGGGGATGACTTCCGCCCATTTGGTTATATGATTGATGAAAAAGCAATCATCAATGCGATCGTTCGTTTAATGGCAACGGGTGGTTCAACTAATCACACTATGCACTTGGTGGCGATTGCTCGTGCGGCAGGTATTATTATCAATTGGGATGATTTCGATAAAATCACCAAAATTGTACCCTTGCTTACCCAAATTTATCCAAATGGTGATGCTGACATTAATCATTTCCAAGCAGCAGGTGGTATGGGTGTATTAATTGGTGAACTATTGAAGCATGGTTTAATACATGAAGATATTGTCACCGTTGCGCCAACACAAGGCATGAATAGTTATACCCAAGAACCAAAACTCATTAATGATAAGCTGATTTGGCAAGAATGTCCTGATAAGTCATTAGATCCTGAAGTGATTG
>NZ_CEXLVS010000528.1:0-1062 GCF_982684285.1 Salinicola sp.
ATCTTCAACATTAACGGTATTACGGGTATAACGGCCATGGGCGAGTTGGCTGACATCGGTAAAACCATGTTGCTCGAGCGCACGCTTTGCACCACGAAAGCCCGAATCGCCATAGCTATCTCGCTGAGTAAAAAATGCAATTTGTGTTGGCTCTATCCCCGACTGCAATAAGCCATCAATCATCTCAGCGGTTTCTGCCGCATAACTCGAGCGGTAATTGATGACATAGCGACTTGGCGGCGTCGTCCTGAGCACATCACCACCAGAAAACGCCCCAAACAGTACTGTTTGATATTGTTTGGCAATCGGAACGGTCACTACAGCGGTAGGTGTACCAACATTGCCAATGAGGGCAACAACATTATCATCTTCAATGAGTGAGCGCATATTTGCGCCGGCACGCTCGGGGTCATAGCCATCATCTTTAACGATTAGTTCAAGTTTACGTCCGCCAATACCTCCCTGGCTATTTACATAGTGGAAATAACTGGCAATGCCCGCCTGCATCTCTTTACCTAATGCAGCGGAAGGGCCGGTTAAAGCAGCGGTCATCCCGACCGTAATCTTTTCTGCAGCCATCGAGATTAAAGAAAACATCACTAAGATGCTGGTAACTACCGCTTTAATCACGCCGTGTAGCTTCGTCTTCTGGCTTTTCATCAACTATCGGCTCATCATCCATAAGTATGCGATTTGCAGCACCATCCATGTCATCATATTGACCACTGCGTACAGCCCAAAAAAACATCCCAACACCTAGCAGACCCAGCAGTAACATGCCGGGCAATAGGCCATAAATAACTTCCACTACTCACCTCTCAAATAGTCGCCTTATTCTGGCTGCATTGCCAATCACTAATAAGGAACTCACTGGCATCGTTAGTGCGGCCACAAGTGGACTGACCAACGCCATCATCGCTAATGGCACCATGATTATATTATAAGAGATTGATAGTACAATATTTTGCTTGATTGTGCGTAAGGTTTTACTTGCCAGGCGCCTGGCCTGTGCTACTTGCTGTAAATCATTATGTGACAATACGATATCTGCACTTTCTATCG
>NZ_CEXLVS010000529.1:0-1061 GCF_982684285.1 Salinicola sp.
CAGCTGCTTCAACATCCATATGATGTAATAGTTTCTGCCATAAACTTATCCGAGATGAATCATCAACATACTGTCCAGATTGTTCACGCTTCGCTAACCATAAACCGTCACCATTGAAGCTATATACCGGCAATAAATCTTGTCGTTGAGAGGCAGGCAATATTCGAGAATTTAAATTATCTAAAATGAGTGGTTCTGATTTCGGGCTGTCGAAATAACTCACCACCATATGCGCTTTATTGATAGTTAATGCTTTAACATAGGTTAGACGTAATTTATCTTCACTCATGCCCATCGCACTCAACGTGAAATATTTGGCAATGGAGAAATCCTCACAATCACCACCCTGAGTGACTAATGTTTGTAGCGGTGTTGCCCAATAATCTTGTTGTCGCCAATGAACGATGTCATCTACAAAATCAAATTGATTGACGAAATCATTCACGTTGGTGAGTTTCTTAATATCAGACCACTGTGAACCTGAATCGATGAGTGTTTTCCATTGTTCCACCCTCATCCGAGTCGCTGAATCTATACCATCATCTACTTGTTCAATTTTGGGGGATGATGAACAAGCAACGAGTAATAAGAGGAGGAAACATGTTAATATTTTAGTCATCATCACCGCCCAAATCCAAATACTCAGTTGCCAATTTTCCTGATGATAAATAAGGCACATTACATAAACACGGTGCAGTAATATTGTCTTTTAAACTGCTTACTATCGCTGCTGTTTGTTTATTATCTTCGACGTGATTCGCAACCCACCCATATAGTGATAATCCACTTTGCTCAATCGCTTGAACAGATAATAAAGCATGATTAATACAACCCAGCCGAATAGCGACAACTAAGACAACTGGCAAATCCAATGCAATCGCTAAATCAGCCATGGTGTCTTGATCATTTAATGGAACTAGCCAACCACCAGCCCCTTCAACCACCACGGCATCAACCTGTTGTTGAATTTGGTTATAGTGTTGCTTAATAGATTTAATATTAATCACTACACCGACTTGTTGAGCAGCAATATGCGGGGCAATTGCAGATTCAAATGCATA
>NZ_CEXLVS010000530.1:0-1052 GCF_982684285.1 Salinicola sp.
ATCAAGCATACGAAGATGCTTGCCAGCGTGCCGGGGTTATCGATTTCGGTGAAATTTTACTTCGCAGTCATGAACTGTGGTTAAAACGTCCTGATATTTTAGCCACCTACCAACAACGCTTACAACACATCTTGGTCGATGAGTTTCAAGATACCAATACCATTCAATATGCCTGGTTACGTCTACTGGCAGGAAACACAGGACATTTATTTATCGTCGGTGATGATGACCAATCAATTTATGGTTGGCGCGGCGCTAAAATCGAAAACATTCAAAAATTCCATCAAGACTACGAAGATGCGTCGTCAATTCGACTTGAACAAAACTATCGCTCTACGGGCAATATTCTGGCCGCTGCGAATGCCGTTATTGCTAATAATAGTGAACGTTTAGGTAAGGAATTATGGACTGAAGATGAGGATGGCGAGCTGATTCAGTTATACCATGCCTACAATGAGCGAGATGAAGCCACCTATGTGGTTGAGCAAATTCGTAATAGCGTAGATAAAGGTGGTGAACGCGCTGATAACGCTATTTTGTATCGCTCCAATGCCCAATCTAGGGTCATGGAAGAAGCGTTGTTACAAGCCAATATGCCCTATCGAGTTTATGGTGGTTTACGCTTTTTTGAACGT
Organism: Salinicola sp.; assembly: GCF_982684285.1. Lineage (NCBI taxonomy): Bacteria > Pseudomonadati > Pseudomonadota > Gammaproteobacteria > Oceanospirillales > Halomonadaceae > Salinicola > Salinicola sp. Next base: position 636 of record NZ_CEXLVS010000530.1, read on the forward strand.
GCCGAAATTAAAGACGTCTTAGCTTATTTGAGACTGGTCGCCAATCGCAATGATGACGCCGCCTTTGAACGTGTGGTTAATACACCCACTCGAGGCATTGGTGCGGCCACCTTAACCCAGCTACGCCAATATGCGCGCGAGCAAAACCTGACCTTATGGCAAGCCGCAGCTGAGTTAATCGCGGCTAAGTTTTTTACGCCGCGTGCCAGTAACGCATTAACCGCTTTCCTTACCTTAGTGGATTCATTAACGCCCGAAGACGACAATATGCCGTTGAATGAATTGACGGCTTTAGTTATCGATGAAAGTACCTTGCGCGCTCATTTTGCTAAAGACAAAACTGAAAAAGGTCAGGGTCGCATAGAAAACTTAGATGAACTCATTAATGCGACTCGCCAGTTTGAGCGTCCAGAAGAC
>NZ_CEXLVS010000531.1:0-1051 GCF_982684285.1 Salinicola sp.
ACCGATTACTCCCGTGCAGATTTTATGGGTGAACATGATTACTGCTGTTACCTTAGCGTTGGCAATAGCCTTTGAGCCACCTGAAAGTAATGTCATGTTGCGGCCACCACGCAACCCCAAAGAACCACTTCTGACACCATTTTTTTTATGGCGCATTGCTTTTGTGTCATTGATCCTTATGGTTGGAACTTTTGGTTTGTTTAGTTGGCAACAAGCACAAGGTGCAACGATTGAATATGCTCGTACCGTGGCGGTTAATACGTTAGTGATGTTTGAGATATTTTATTTATTTAACTCGCGTTACATCAGTGACTCAGTGTTAAGCAAACAAGGGTTATTAGGTAATCGTTATGCACTGCTCGCTATAGCGTGCTTGCTCTTGTTCCAAGTGGCCTTCACGTACTTTACTCCCATGCAAACATTGTTTGGAACGACAGGCCTAGAATGGGAGACATGGTTAGTCATTACCTTGGTTGCTTCTTCAGTATTATTTTTGGTTGAATTGGAAAAGAATATAGTGAGGAGAATTCGGCCTATCATTTGAATAAATGAAACAAACTGTGAATACTGAATATTTTGTTGATTATTCACTAACTGGAGAGTATTGTGTTCATCCATGACAGAATTAGATACTCGATCCCAGATCCTTATTGCCGCAGAAGAACGTTTTAGCCTGTATGGTTATAACAAGACCACTATGGTGGAAATTGCGAGCGACTGTAATATGTCAGCCGCAAATCTCTATCGGTTTTTTGACAACAAACTCGATATCGGTGCTGGCTTAGCTAATCAATGTTTAGCTGAAAAAGAAAATGAATTAGCAGTGATTGTTGCAGATAATCTAATGACATCTGCTGAAAAACTGCATGCTTTTGTTGTCAATATCCTCCACTATACTTATCGTCGTTTTGATGTTGCACCAAGATTAAGCGAACTCATTGAAGCTATGACCATTCAACGACCTGAAGTCATGAAATCTCATCGCAATAGTACGATCATACTGTTGCGACGGTTACTTGAACAAAGTGTGGATGCAGGTGAATTTGAGTTT
>NZ_CEXLVS010000532.1:0-1045 GCF_982684285.1 Salinicola sp.
TAGCGCTAGCAGAAGCAGGCATATGGCGTGGTGCGGCGATGGTATTAAATCGATCTGTCGCGGATAAAAATGGTGAAAAATTTAATTTGGCAGGTTCAGTCTATGAGCTTGAAACTGATAAGGGTGAACTGCAAGTTTCATTGCAATCATGCAGTGGCCTCGTTGATTTGAATCGTGCACCTCCAGAAATTATTAAGGGCATATTAGAGGCTGTGGTGTCATCACCAGAAACGGTAGATGTGATATCGGATTCATTATTGGATTGGCGTGATGAAGATGATTTAAAGCGTTTAGTCGGTGCAGAACAAGATGATTATGAGTCACTAGGTTTATCTTATGGACCGAACAATGGTTTGATGAACAGTGTGAGTGAGTTGGCACGAGTGAATGGTGTAACACCAGATATATATAAAGAGTTGAAATCGATGATGACGGTGTATTCGGGGCAGTCTCGTATCGACATTGGCACAACACCGGAACAAGTTATGGCAGCGTTACCTAGCATGAATGCATCTGTTGTTGAGACCATTATTTCAGGCCGTGAGACAGGCAATAAACATTTAAATTTGACGTTAATTCCAACGGAAACACGCAAGTATATAGGTGCAGGTCAAAATGAATTTATACGAATCAGTAGTTTGGCTAAGGTAAATGGTTCAATTTCAGGTATTATTGCTGTTGTTAAACTTGAAGCAACGAAGCAGTTCCCAGTGACAGTGATGACATGGCGTCAGGATCTAGCTGCGGTATTTATGGAATAGAGCTTGAGCAATGGAAATGTCAGCATTATCACAAATTATCAATAAAGGCTTCAGCTGGTGGTGCCAAGGTTTACTAGCTTGGCTTCCAGAGACGATGTCTTTAAAAACTCGCCCTAAGCCTTATATTCAATGTTCGGTTGATGGCAATATTGCCACTCTCAGCCTAATCAATAAAAAAGGTATCCAACAAGATAAATTACAGTTTGATCTGTCATTAAACAGTGAACAGGCAGCGGTGAATGTTTGGCTTAAGCGACACCAGAAATATGACCGGGTTTTACTTG
>NZ_CEXLVS010000533.1:0-1043 GCF_982684285.1 Salinicola sp.
TGCCAATTTCAAGTTATCAACATGGCCAGCATCAATCAGGGCCTCTGTTAATTTATCAAGGGATTTTGGGGTGATAATGCCATCATCTGCCCAGCCATTTTCTTTGACAATATTAGCAACCGATCGAATTGTTCCTGACGCACCAATGGCTTCTGTCCAACCCATATTGCGATACGGTCGTTGAATTGCTCTCAATCGCGTACCAGCAACAATCAAAGCTGTTCTCATACTCGTTCGAGTAATTTTTCCTCCCAAGAAAAAACGTTGCGAAAAGCTAACACAACCCATCTCTAAACTTTCTCGTCTTAGGCCTTTAAAACCTTCGCCAATAATAAACTCCGTACTACCACCACCAATATCCATTACTAATCGACGTGACTCATCAAATGCTAGAGCATGTGCTACTCCAAGATATATAAGTCGCGCTTCTTCTTCACCAGCAATAATCTCAATAGGATGACCTAAAGCTTGTCGGGCTAAACGCAGAAAACTCCAACTGTTTTTTGCCACTCGCAAGGTATTGGTTCCAACAACACGCACACTGCCAGCAGGTAATTCTTTAATCCGCTCGCCAAATCGTTGTAGACAGGCAATTGCTCTATCCTGTGCTTCCTTGGACAGCGTATTTTCACTATCCAATCCTGCACGCAACTGCACCATCTCGCGCAACTTATCTACGACTTGAAAATGGCCATCACGTAGCTGCGCAATAATCATATGGAAGCTATTAGACCCAAGGTCAATGGCGGCTAATACATCTTGTTCTGTCTGTTGGGTCATTAGAAAACCTATCTATCTTGATAATGCCATTTTGCATTATTTTGCTTAAGATAAACAAGGTTGATTATCGCTTAGAACAAAAAAAAGCCCCATCTAAATAATCAGATGGGGCTTGAGAGTTAAGAGGAGACTAACTCAAAGGCTGGCTTTACCACTTAGCTTGTGCACGGAATTTAATTGCAGAAGGTTCTTGGTCTGTATCCGAACCATCTTGATCCCACGTCACAACCTTGTCGTAATTGACCATAAGACGAATATTTTGC
>NZ_CEXLVS010000534.1:0-1043 GCF_982684285.1 Salinicola sp.
CACAGGCTCTAACTCAGGCTCTAACTCAGGCTCGGTCGACTCCTGCGCGATGGAAATAGTTCCAAGTTCAGCTAATATTTCAGGCTGTGGCGTTGCTGGTTCAGTGGCAATACTGCCATTAAGAATATGCTCAAAGTCGGCAAGTTTATTATTGGCAGTCTCTAAAAACTGGTTAAGCGGCTGACCATGCTGCTTAATACCTTCCATATATAAATCGCAGGAGGCGATGATTTCAGCAAATAGATCAAGTTTAGTGGGGCTCAGTTCATCATTATTGGTGACACATTGTCGCATTTGTTGTGCCGTTTTCTCTAATGTCTCAGCCGCATCCGACAGGGTTAACATCGTTAAACTGCCGGCAATCAATTCTAACTTGGTTGCGGCTTGGTCTAAAAGGTGATTATCGGTATTGGTTGATTCGGCTTGGGTGGCCAGCATTTCTTTGATATAACTAAGTTCTAATAAACATTCCTCGATGACCGTGGCTTGCAATTGTTTGTATTCTGCAGAGCTAGCATTAGCAGCCCCGGGCTGTAATAACGACTCTACTTGAAGTAGGCTGTCCGCTAAGGCCATTAAGTGTTGTTCGTCCGGCACTTGTTGAGCTGCGGTTAATGCGTTCAGTTCATCAACTTGGGTTTGCAAGAGATGACTGGCCGGATATTCAGTCAGCAATTGCAAGGTATCAACCATGGTTGTTAACTGTTCAGCAGTCTGCGTGATCATTTCGGTGGTGATCTCTGAACCAAGATCATATTGGCTAATTTGTTCTTTGATATTATGCAGCTGCTCAAGCACGGCAGATTGAGCATCGCTGAGTGCATTATTACTCATGCCATAAATTTTCTGGCGATGATCAAAGAAGTTCAGTTTAAAGACGGACTTAAGTTGGGAGACATGTTCCCCTGCACTATTAGAACGAGCCACCAGTAACAGTAGATTACGTTCTAACTCAGCAGGAAATAAGGCAAGCAGCTGTTGTTCATTATCTTCAGTTAATATTTTTATCGGCTGGTTAAGTTTGCCTATGTTTAGTTTTACTT
>NZ_CEXLVS010000535.1:0-1042 GCF_982684285.1 Salinicola sp.
GGCGATCAGTTTACTGATGCCCACCGAGACGGTGACTTGGCCAATCGTCTCTTCACTGCCCTTCTTTTTTAGGTTGCTATTCGCCAAGGACAACCGAATAGCTTCAGCCATTTCGAGCACCGCTGGTGGTTTGGTATTCAACATGATCATCGCCATTTCTTCACCGCCATAACGTGCGACAGGGTGAATGTTTTTACTGTGTTTTTTTAGTATTCCGGCAAAAAACTGGATGACTTTGTCACCGAGTAAGTGACCGTAAGTATCATTAATATTTTTGAAGTTATCCAAATCAAATAAAATGAGTGATACTTCAATTTCACCGCGGTTACATAGCTTTTCCAGTTCTTGATTGAACGCGCCGCGGTTAAGTAAACCGGTTAAACCATCGGTCATTGCTGCTTTTTTAACTTCTTCTAACTCTGTTTTGAGCGCCATCATATCTTGAGTTGATTTAGCTAATTCTTGTTTTAGATCGTTGCTTGATTCGGTCAACATTTGAGTTTGCGATAAAATAGTTGTTATCACGCCCTTTAATTCTTCAACATTATTCAAACCTTCAAGCAGGTTACGACTGTTGTTTAGGTCGGAGGCACAGGCACCGGCTTTCGCTTCGGCTTTAGTGATGTTTTGCAAGGTATTATCGACAATCAAACGCATGCCGCTATTGGTTTTTTCAATGCGTTCAGGCATACCCATCAAGACGAACTTTTCATATAAATACTGGGTTATGTCTTCGGTGATGGTTTCGTTCTTACTTAAACGAGTATCAATAGCAGCGTTTAATTGTTGATTATCACCGGACACATATTCATACCAAACAGCATAATTAACCGGGTTAACGGGATTTTTGTGTTTATTAATGAAGGGGAAAAGACGGCGAAGGTTTTCCGTTGCTTGTTGGGCAACATGTTTATAGACAGGGGGGAAGGATGCTATTTTGGCCAAGGGAAATCCTCTTTCACAACACAATGAAATTAATATTTACCTATCCGTGATAATTATTTACCTTCCAATATGATTCGGTGTGTAGGAGTCAAAATAT
>NZ_CEXLVS010000536.1:0-1037 GCF_982684285.1 Salinicola sp.
GGCGCTGTAGGCGCTGCTGAAGACAAAATCGGCGTCTCGACTTCCAAGACCTCATGCTCAGCAAAAAAAAAGCGGACATCAGCCAATAGCTGCGCCCGCCTTTTTAATGTTTCTACACTAGCTGATGGTTGCCAGCTCAAGGTCATTTTTTCTATTTTACTTTCGCCCGTTCAACATACTCACCACTACGGGTATCAATACGTAAAACATCGCCAATATTCATAAATAAAGGCACACGTACTACCGCACCGGTTTCTAATGTTGCTGGTTTACCACCTGTTCCAGCCGTATCCCCTTTTAGGCCAGGGTCGGTTTCTGTTACCGCTAAATTAACAAAATTTGGTGCTGTCACGAGTAATGGTGTGCCGTTCCATTGGGTGACTGTATATACATACTGTTCTTTTAACCATTTTTTGCAATCTGCAATCGCATTGGCATCGGCGGCGTGCTGTTCAAAGGTGACTGCATCCATGAAATACCAAAACTCACCGTCGGTGTAGGAATATTCCAACTCCACTTCCATCACGTCCGCGGCTTCTACTTTGTCGCCAGATTTAAAGGTTTTCTCGTTTACCCGACCTGTTTTTAAATTACGAAATTTAACACGGTTAAATGCTTGTCCCTTACCTGGCTTCACCAGCTCGTTTTCGATGATGCTGCAGGGGTCACCATCCAACATAAATTTGAGTCCGGATTTGAATTCATTTGTACTAAAATTTGCCATGGCAACCTCTTTTAGGGGACGATCAACATCTGTTTAAAAATTAAAGCGCATCATGATACCGCAAACCAACACTCGGGTGATAAAACAAGCTTGGCAAGAGGCCTTAGCTAATGCCATTAAAGATCCAGATGAATTACTGGCACAGCTAGGTTTATCCGGACACTTACGTTTGGTGAACAGCGATATCCTCAAGCAGTTTCCATTGCGGGTCACCCAAAGTTATATCAATAAAATGCGATATGGTGATCCGGAAGATCCCTTGTTACGTCAGGTCTTTCCCTTAATCGATGAGAGGCTTGATGTAGAAAACTTT
>NZ_CEXLVS010000537.1:0-1037 GCF_982684285.1 Salinicola sp.
TAATAGTATCGCCAACAAAAATCAGATCATCTCTCGGCAGAGTGTTGACTAAATGTCGCAGTACCAAAACCGGGTATTTCTTGACTTAATGAGCATTCGAGCGGCGATTCAACTACTTGCCAGTGTGTATTTGTCATTGGCGACTGGAAGATATGAGCATGCGCCAAGGGAGCAACCAGAATTAAGAGGAGATGAAAAATTATAGTCATGAGTATTTCACAAGCGAGTGTAAGGCATAATTCTCGAGTTGTTTACGTCCTTCTAACAGTGACAATTCTATAACAAATGCACATGCAACAACCTGGCCACCTAATTTTTCTACCAGTTCACAACTTGCCTTAGCTGTACCGCCAGTGGCCAGTACATCATCAACAAGCAAGATCTGATCGCCGGATTTAATAGCATCTACATGTGCTTCTAATGTCGCTTCACCGTATTCCAGTTCATAACTGACGCTTTGTACATCATAGGGTAGTTTCCCTGGTTTTCTTAGAGGGATAAAACCGACACCAAGTTCCCATGCCGCCAGACTACCAAAGATAAAGCCACGGGCTTCCATACCCGCTACAGCGGTAATATTCGTATCTTTGAATGGTTTAATCAGTTCCGAAATGGCTAAACGCAAGCTGGTCGGATCTTGTACTAGTGGGGTGATATCTTTGAAGACAATTCCTTTAATTGGAAAGTCGGGGATATCACGAATTTTACTGATTAATGTGTCCATAGTTTGCACAATCTATTGTAGGTGGGTTGTAGTGGTATTATATCGGCTGATCTTGCTATGACTATAGTGATATATTAATTTTTGTATTGAATTCTGGAGTGTTTGTTTGTGGGGTTTACACGATTGAGACAGTTTTTATTTCTGATTGTATTCGTTAGTTTTTTGACAGGTTGTTTGGGGTTGGGCAGTAAAGGTGGGGATGACGATACACCACACTATTATATTGTTGATGTAGATAGGGGATCTGTGGCTGCTGATTTTGCTAAAAATCGAGTGCTGTATTTAAAACCAGTCACCGTTACCTCACATTTTC
>NZ_CEXLVS010000538.1:0-1034 GCF_982684285.1 Salinicola sp.
CATTACTTTTATGCTAACCAGGCTTTCATTAGATATACATAATATTAAGTATATTATTAATTAGTACTTTATGTCTAAAAATCTTAAGATTAGTACAACTAAAGCCTATTAATTAATATGTTTATTATTAATTATACTCGTAGTGTTCTACTACGTTTAAAAGTATCCTAAAGTAAGCTTCGCGCTTAAATGCTTTCAGCACTTATCTTTAACTGACGTAGCCTTCCTGCCATGCCTATGCGAACTATTTACTTAAGTATAAGTAAATGATATATCTTATAATGATATATAACATAAACAATAGGTAAACCATAGGTCAATATACCCAACTCCTTTCGTACGAAGGGGCTATCTTTATTCTACTTTAATTTCCTCTAGAAGATAGAAACCATACTGTCTCACGACGTATTAAACCCAGCTCATGTAGCTCTTTAATCGACGAACAGTCGAACCCTTCATGATTTTTGCATTCATGTGGATGAGCTAAGCCGACATCGAGGTGCCAAACCGCGCACTCAATTTGTACTCTCTTGCGCAAATTAGCCTGTTCAATTTTGTTATCATAAAAGTTTTCTTTTACTTCCAATTTTTTCAAATTGGTTCAGACTATTTCATCATTTTTATTAATTATAATTAGGTTAATATTAATTTATTAAACTCCACTCACTCAACCTTTAACTCCAAAAGATCCTATACGTGATTTAGAATTTAATTTTGTATATTGTAAATTAGGTTTTTCATTTCCTCTTATTAAAGATGAAGGATAACCTTGAATTGTTGTATATGTATTTGCTAAATTACCTTTATACTTAAATTTATATTGTGATCTTGAAGCTGTATAACGTTTAGTTAATCTTCCTGCTGCTTCTAATCTTACACCTGATACTCTTTTATATTTAATATCATCTAATATTACTTTTTTTAAATTATCTGAATTTTTTTTATTATATTGCATTAATTTATTTAATAAATTATTTGTAGTATCTATATTATTTATATTAAATAAATTTTCTAAGTTAAAATAATATTTAGAT
>NZ_CEXLVS010000539.1:0-1033 GCF_982684285.1 Salinicola sp.
CACGCCTGATTATCTATTTAAAAAGCAAGTGCTGTACACGGAACAACTAGAAAGAGGCGAGTCATGACGAACTATCCTGAAATGTTTAAAACTGGAGTGGTTAAATGTGACGGCTCATTAAAAGGTAAGAAATTACTCGTAAGTGAGGCGTTGATTGCATGGGGCATTACCCACTCAGTTCGGCCTCCTGAGAATTTTGGACTAGCTATGGCAAAAATAAGTGGCTTTTTGGGTGTCCCTGCTGGGCCTGACGATCTAATGGCACTGGCTGATGAGTTACATGCTAGAAGGTGGTGGCATTGGTTCAGATTTGAAAATTCTGGAGGCAATTAATGAGCGACACGATATTTACCGAAGAAGAGATGGCCGAAGAAGAGGCTATCGGCAAGGTTATGGATTTGATAGCCATAAACACTAGGCTGCTGACTGAAAATAAGAAGTTGAAAAGAGCAAAGGCAATGACGGATGTGAAGATTGAAGCACTGACGTTAGCCAATGACAAGTACAAGGCGGCACTTAAAAAAATGAAGGGGAGAGTTGTAGATAATGGTTAAGATTAAGAAGAAAAATCCAAGCTACTTGCACTCACTGTATTCGGGTGTGGTCTTCCCGACCATTCACTTGCCATTAGACTTGTGGTTTGAGGTGTTGCACCCATTGATATTCAACCTTCTCTCACTTGCGGCGGCGATGATCCTATCGGTAATTAACATGCTGTCATTATTAGCGAGAGTACCTGTGTTGGCGTTTTACGGCATCATGGGTCGGGCTAAAGTAATGACCAAAGAGGAGATTGAAGATTACAATAATTTGATGTAATCTTCTAACCTACACAGATTGCTCTCTGTGTTTCGTTGGGAGAAACCTCGTGTCAGAAATGATTCGGGGTTTTTCTTTGGCTGTCGTTTACCGATGCTCATTCCAACGACTGATTGAGATAATAGATGTACTGAAACGAAATGAGAGGTTCTATGAGACTACCCAATGTTAAGAAGCCATGCGGCAAGTGCCCATTTAGAAAAGACAGTTTAGA
>NZ_CEXLVS010000540.1:0-1031 GCF_982684285.1 Salinicola sp.
CAGCAGCAACGTCGACGAGGCCATCCGATAATAAAATCACACTACGACGAACATTGGCATCAGGAATTTTATGACTGGCGGTAGCTTTATTTAGTGCTTGCTCAATGTTAGTGAACAAACCATAGGAATGAATTTTATCTGATTGACGTTCAGCTTCTATCCTCCATGCTTCATTGACGTCACGGATAGGCACCAACATATTGACGTATTTAGCAAAGGTCCACACTCCCGCTTTTGACTCATCGGGTAATAAACCAATGACTAAACGTAAAGCGGGTGCCCGCAGGTTATTGGGATCATTTTTTTTCATACTGCCAGAAACATCGATCAGGATGCGAACATCGCTGACCGGCTCTTCTGTTGTGGCGAAAACCTGCCGAATTGGCAAAGTCACTGCCAAAACAATCAGAATCAGCACAAATTTTTCAAAACGTATCATAAACTCATAACCTATTGTTATTATTAACAACGTTCGCTAACCGACTGAAATATAAAGACGGTTTCCCGACGGTTCGTTCGAAATCGTTGAGTTTAATGCAGTTTTTATGCCGTTATTCGAATATAACAACATTTTGTCTGGGATAGACAAAGAAACGGCCCATACGGCTAATGAGTATGGAGCGTATTTTATTGGCTAGCTTCAGAGCAGATCTAAGCCGTGTTGTAGATCAGCTTGAATATCGTCAACAGTTTCCAAGCCGACAGAGATCCGTAATAATCCTTCTGTGATACCGGCTTCAGCCCGCGCTTCATCTGTTAAGCGGCCATGCGTTGTCGTTGCTGGATGGGTAATCGGCGTTTTGGTATCACCCAGATTAGCAGTAATCGATAACCACTCGGTTGAATCAATTAACTTCCACGCGCCTGCACGGCCACCTTTTACTTCAAAGGCGATAATGCCTCCAAATGCCGATTGTTGCTTTTTGGCTAATTCGTGTTGTGTGTGGCTAGGCAAGCCGGCATAAAATACTTTAGCTACTTGTGGTTGCTGTTCCAACCACTGAGCTAAGGTTAATGCTGCTGCTGAATGT
>NZ_CEXLVS010000541.1:0-1030 GCF_982684285.1 Salinicola sp.
AGGGTGTAAGGTTTTGATGCGACCATCCATCATTTCTGGGAAGCCGGTATGTTCGGATACTTCTTTTACCGGTAAGCCAGCTTCTTGTAATAACTTAGCGGTACCACCGGTAGACAGTAATTCAACGCCCAAACGGTTTAGTTCTTGAGCGAGATCTAATACACCGGTTTTATCTGACACACTGAGAAGTGCGCGCTGGATTTTATTCATGTGGATTCCTGATTGCTGCGCGGCTTTATAAGCCGTAAGTTTTTAATTTTTTGCGTAGTGTGCCGCGATTAAGACCGAGGATTTCGGCGGCACGACTTTGATTGCCATTAGTATGTAATAAGGTCGCTTTAAATAAAGGCGCTTCTACTTCAGCCATTAACATGTCGTAAAGATTAGCGGTCGAATGACCATTGAGTTGCTCAAAGTAATCTTTTAATGCGGTTTCTACACATACGCTTAATGGCGGGTGTTTCAGATCATCGGCCACGGCAAGATCGATGCTGCGAGCAGACTGTTTGTCTAAAGCGTGAGTCATGCGGCCATCGTATCCTTATCTTCAAGTTGAGCGAAAAATTGCTCAGTGAAATCGAGTTGTTGTTGCGGCAGTTCAAAGGTGTTCATTTGCTGGCGGAAAGGGTTGCCATCACGTAAACCCTTGCTATACCAAGCAATATGCTTGCGAGCCATGCGGACACCTGTGTAGTCACCGTAGAAATCGTACAGGGTATGCAGGTGCGCGATCAAGGTTTCTCTGATTTCTTTTACTGAAGGTGCTGCTAAATGCTCACCCTGAGTTAAATAGTGGTTTATTTGCCTAAAAATCCATGGATTGCCTTGTGCGGCACGGCCTATCATCAAGCCGTCAACTCCTGTGTAGTCTAGGACCTGCTTGGCTTTTTCAGGGGTTGAAATATCACCATTGGCAATAACAGGAATTTGAATTCTGGACTTAATATCAGCAATGGTATCGAATTCGGCTTCGCCTTTATAGGCGCAAGCACGGGTCCGACCATGCACAGCTAAAGCCTGGATGCCGGAC
>NZ_CEXLVS010000542.1:0-1030 GCF_982684285.1 Salinicola sp.
ATAATGAATCATGGGTACCGGTATCTAACCAGGCCATGCCCCGCCCCATCACTTCCACATGCAACTGCTGTTGCTCAAGGTACTGCTGATTGACATCCGTAATTTCAAGCTCACCACGGGCAGAAGGTTGTAAGTTGCTGGCAATATCGACAACTTGATTATCATAAAAATACAGGCCGGTGACCGCATAACGCGATTTGGGTTGCTCAGGTTTTTCCTCAATACTTAATGCTTTACCATCTCGGTCAAAATCGACCACGCCATAACGTTCAGGATCCACAACAGGATAGGCAAAAACACTAGCGCCCGTTTCTCGCTGATCGGCTTCAACCATCATCTCGGCTAAATCATGACCATAATAAATGTTATCACCTAGGATCAATGCGGAGGGTGAATCACCAATAAAGTCTTTTGCCAAGGGAAAGGCTTGCGCAATGCCTTCCGGTTTCGGTTGAATAATATAGCTAATATTCAAGCCCCAAAGATGACCATCACCTAATAATAGTTCCAAACGCGATGTATCCTGAGGCGTAGAGATAATACAAATATCGCGTATTCCTGCCAGCATTAATGTCGACAACGGATAATAAATCATCGGTTTATCATAAACAGGTAATAACTGTTTACTGATCGCCTGAGTGACAGGATAAAGACGGGTTCCACTGCCGCCTGCGAGGAGAATGCCCTTGCGTGATGTCATTATTTTTCTTCCTGTAAACCTAATCGTTGTTGTTGGTAACTGCCATCGAGCACATGTTCACACCATTCGCGGTTATCAAGATACCACTCCACCGTCTTACGTAAACCCGTGGCAAATGTTTCTTGTGGTGTCCAAGCTAGATCTTGCTCAATTTTGCTGGCATCAATGGCATAGCGTTGATCATGACCCGGACGATCGGTGACAAACTCAATCAAATTACGATGCGGGATATGAGCAGACTCGGGCAACAACTCATCTAGAATGTCACATAGGGTATGCACCACATCCAGATTAGTGTGTTCGTTCACACCACCGACATTATAAGTTTCA
>NZ_CEXLVS010000543.1:0-1025 GCF_982684285.1 Salinicola sp.
CACCTTTGCCGCACCGACCGACTTCACTGATAATGTCACCTACACGACAGATACGCTATCGGGCTTGGATTGGCTGGACGTCACCACCAGTGTTAATCAATCATATGACTACGTTAGTAGTCAATTTGGTACAGGTGGAATTTATGACGGTTGGCGATATGCAACCGGTTATGACTTTAATACTTTAGTCGGAAATTATACTGGAGTAGAAATTAATACAAATAGTTTAGTAAGCCAAGAACCTAACTTAATAGATGGTTTAGTAACTCTGCTTGGATCAACTTTAGATGTGTTTTCATTAGTAAACAATGGTTTTGAGTGGGAAAACTATCAGTACACTTATGGAATGATCTCTGATGTCTACCCAGATCTATTAGATTATCAGTATGTTGCGATAATCAGTGATAACAATGGAGGCTGTCCTACCTGTGATACTGGTGAAGATTTTTCAATGACCCATTATGGCTTTGTAGGGAAATCTGATTCCGGAGCATTACATTATGGTAGTATTTAATCAGAGATTCCATTTCAGCTGTCCCTATCCCAGCAGCAGCCTTTATGTTTGCACCAGCCTTATTAGGCTTCTTAGGTTTACGCCGGAGAGCTAAATCAATCGTAGCCTAAACATAATAAGTAAATTTAACTAACCGCCAAACTTAGGCGCAAGCCAAGGACGGAAAGCTACAGGCCTTAATTCTTTTAAGGTGGCTGGGCTGCATTAATGGAATAATGATATGAAAAAAGGTTTATTTGCAGCAGCCGTTATGGTTACCTCTACCCTAGCTTCTACTTCTGCTTATGCTGGCGCTACGTTGTATACAGATAAAGCGGCATTCTTGAATGATTTCAACTATGTTAAACATGCTGATTTCACTACGCTACCTCTAGAGAATCGTATTACTAACACAGCCAATACAGACAACTGGGAAGATAACACCTTCCTACTTGACTCTAACGGGAACAACCCCTTTAAGAAAGCTAACGGGGAACCTGCTTTGTGGGGGTCTAACATCACTGGTGCTGCT
>NZ_CEXLVS010000544.1:0-1024 GCF_982684285.1 Salinicola sp.
TTAGGTTATGTCTATGGACCACCAAGTATTGTTCGTTTGACTACAGGAAAATGGGCAGCTATTTTTAGCGGTGGCTACAACAATACTTTCGATAATGATAGTACTACTAATGATAGCTCTAGCGGCAATGCGGTTTTGTATATTGTTGACATTAAAGATGGCAGCTTAATCAAAAAATTTGATACTAAGGTCGGTTCAGCAGATGATCCTACGGGTAATAATAGACCTAATGGTCTTTCTCAACCTTCAGTGATAGATTTTAATGGTGATTATATTGCTGATGCCATTTATGCCGGTGATTTATTTGGCAATGTATGGAAAATAGATATCAGTGGCAACGCGGGCGGCAACTGGAAGTTTGCTTATAAAACAGGTTCTAATCCGGACCCAATTTATACGGCATGCGCAGCTGCAACTTGTACAGGAACTAACCATCAGCCAATCACAACACAAGTAAAAGTGAAAACTCATCCACTTTTAACCGGATACTTAGTTGTGTTTGGTACAGGAAAATATATTGAGGTAGGTGATAATATTTCTAGTGGTCAGACCACACAAAGCATGTATGGAATATGGGATAGAGTTGAGTCGACATTAACTGCATTTGACCGAGATGACTTGTTAGAGCAGGAAATAATATTTGAAGTATCCCAGCACAGTGAGTCACTTCGAGTAATTACTGATAATTCAATTGCTTGGCATAATGGAAGCAGTGGTCATTTAGGTTGGTATCTTGACCTCTATAATACGCAAAGTGGTAATACAAATAATTATGGTGAGCGTCAAATAAGTAATACGATCATCAGAAATGGTCGACTGCTCTTTTCAACCCTCATACCGCTTGACGATCCATGTGACTTTGGTGGTACCGGTGTTTTGATGGAAATAGATGTGAATACTGGAGGTCGATTACCTTTTTCACCTTTTGATTTGAATGGTGATGGTGTGTTTTCAACTGACGATTATGTACAAATCGGTGTCGATGCTGATGGGAACGCAATTTATGCGCCGGTGAGTGGCAAGT
>NZ_CEXLVS010000545.1:0-1016 GCF_982684285.1 Salinicola sp.
ATCAATACCAATACGCCTACGATGTTTCGTACCATATGATGTAAAAAAGATTGAGCGACAACATCAATGGCGATGCAGTCTCCCTGTCGCGTGACTTTGATTTTTTCCATAGTCTTCATGGTGTTTTTTGCCTGACAATCTTTCGCTCTAAATGCTGAAAAATCGTGATGTCCAACTAATAAGTTGGCTGCATCTTGCATGCGTTGTTCATCTAATGGCTTAAAAAACCACCACATTCGATCAGCATGTACTGATGATCGACCGACACGGTTGATAAGTATGTAGCGATAACTGCGCCTGACCGCTGAAAAGCGCGCACTAAAGTCATCATCGACTTCTCTAGCCCACACGACATTGATATCTCTAGGTAGATTGGTATTAAGCCCTAATATCCAATTTCGCTCTGGCCGCTGTGCTGAAGTATCAAAATGAACAACTTGGCTGAGTGCATGCACGCCACTGTCAGTTCTGCCCGCGGCAACGACCTTGACCGTATGATTCGCCACTTTGCTTAATGCTTGTTGTAAACACCCTTGAACCGTTCTCTGTTTGGGTTGAACCTGCCAACCAGCAAACTCAGTACCATCGTACTCAATACCTAAAGCTACGCGCACCCACTATCCTTATTTAGATAAATCATTTAATAATTTTTGAGCACGAGATTTTTGTTCATCATTGCCTTCGCTCAGAACTTCTTCGAGAATGCTCTTTGCTCCCTCAGGGTCGCCCATATCAATATAAGCAGCAGCAAGATCTAATTTAGTTTCCGCTTCATCAATTTCGTCAAAATCATCAAGATCAAACTCCAAATCACTAGTGCTACCTAATTGCCCAGACAATTCTTTACTAGCCGCGTCTAATTCATCATCTGAAATCACCGCTAATTCGTCTTGCTCGGCGACATCATCACTCGCGGCCACATCAATATCCGCTGACAAGGTAGCTTCTTCTAGGCTCTCTTGCTCACTACTTGGCGTAGCGTCTATTTCCAAGCTAAGCGGTGCGTCAAATTCGAT
>NZ_CEXLVS010000546.1:0-1011 GCF_982684285.1 Salinicola sp.
TCTTGTATACCTTTATCTACAGATGTAATGAATTCTCTTGGTACAGATCCGCCTACAATGGCATTTTCAAAGGTATAACCTGCGCCCGCTTTTTGCGGTTCGAGTCGCAACCAAACATGACCATACTGACCCTTGCCGCCACTTTGGCGCACAAACTTACCTTCAGCTTCAACTGTTTTACCAATGGTTTCACGGTAAGCGACTTGTGGTGCACCCACATTTGCGCCTACGCTAAATTCTCTCTTCAAGCGATCGACAATAATATCTAAATGTAGCTAGCCCATTCCCGCAATAATAGTCTGTGCCGATTCTTCATCTGTTGACACATGAAATGAGGGATCTTCTTTTGCTAGCTTGCCTAGCGCTATACTCATTTTTTCTTGATCTGCTTGCGTTCGCGGTTCAATTGCAACCGAAATAACCGGCTCAGGAAATTCCATTCGTTCTAATGTAATAACATCATCAATAGAACAAAGTGTGTCGCCTGTCGTTGTATCTTTTAAACCAATGGCTGCAGCAATATCACCCGCCCGAACTTCAGTAATCTCTTCGCGATTATTACTGTGCATTTGAACAATTCGACCAATACGTTCTTTTTTACCCTTAATTGGGTTATAAACAGCATCACCTGATTTTAAAACACCAGAATAAACACGGAAGAATGTTAATGTACCTACAAAGGGATCGGTTGCGATTTTGAATGCAAGCGATGCGAAAGGCTGGTCATCATCCGGTAGTCGCGAGCCTTCTGATCCATCTTTATCATCAAGTATGCCTTTTATAGCAGGCACATCTGAGGGGGAAGGCATATAATCTAAAACACCATCCAACATTGCTTGCACACCTTTATTTTTAAAGGCAGAACCACAAAATGTTGGCACAATCTTATTAGATATAGTTTGTAGGCGAACGCCTAATTTTATTTCGTCTTCTGTAAGAACGCCGTCTTCCAGATATTTATCCATTAATGTTTCATTAGCTTCCGCGGCAGCTTCAAGTATTTCCTCTCTA
>NZ_CEXLVS010000547.1:0-1008 GCF_982684285.1 Salinicola sp.
TTGGCCTTCAACAAAAGGCGCTGAATCAACCACATGTGGTTGACCGATGAGCAAGCTTTGCAGGCTTTTCCAATCTTTAAGTGTCCCATCTGCTCCGGTAACAAAGGCATGGGAGGTCATGCCGAGGATCCGTTCACGTAACTCTTTTTCAAAGCCGTTCATGACCGATAACACAACGATTAATTCCATCAAGCCTAAGGCCACACCAAACATAGATGTTAACGAGATAAATGAAATGAAGTGATTACGGCGTTTGGCGCCGGTATAGCGCAGACCAATGTAGATACTTAAAGGTTTAAACATAGGATTTTAATTCAGGTTGCATAAACAATGCCTCACATCGGTTGATGTGAGGCAATAACTTTTATTTTTTTGCAAGAACAGTTTTAGTGCCACTTTCGCTGCCTAATAACAAGACATCGGCAGGACGCATGGCAAACAGACCGTTCGTTACCACACCAACGAGATTGTTTAATGTTTTCTCTAAGGCAATCGGCTCCATGATTTCCCAACCATGCACATCGAGAATAACGTTGCTGTTATCGGTGACAAAACCTTCACGGTAAACAGGTTGTCCGCCTAGTTTTACGATTTCACGTGCGACGTAGCTGCGTGACATTGGTACCACTTCAACCGGTAATGGGAAACTACCTAGGATGTCGACTAACTTGCTTTCATCCGCAATACAAACAAATTTGTCACTGGCTGCGGCAATGATTTTTTCACGAGTGAGCGCACCACCACCACCTTTAATAAGTTGCAAATGGTGATTTGATTCATCGGCACCATCTACATAAACGGCAATTTGGCCCACATTGTTTAAATCAAGAACAGGGATGCCATGTTCTTCTAAGCGTTGTGCTGAAACGATAGAACTGGATACTACACC
Organism: Salinicola sp.; assembly: GCF_982684285.1. Classification (NCBI taxonomy): domain Bacteria; kingdom Pseudomonadati; phylum Pseudomonadota; class Gammaproteobacteria; order Oceanospirillales; family Halomonadaceae; genus Salinicola; species Salinicola sp. The sequence continues at coordinate 890 of NZ_CEXLVS010000547.1, forward strand.
TTCGATTCGACCCTTGATAGTCGCTAAAGCATCAATGAAGTGATTGACCGTAGAACCGGTGCCGACACCAACAACACCATCAGTATTAATATGTTCTAAAGCAGCCCAGGCGGCTTGTT